>JAUYMQ010000485.1 GCA_030698575.1 Deltaproteobacteria bacterium | reverse complement strand
TGGCTCAAGGCGCTGGACACGTTGAGGCAGACTCCGCCTGACCTCGATAAATGCGCGAAGGAAGCGGTGAGTGCCGTCGAGCAGCTAGCTCGCATCCTGACGGGTCAACCGGCGGCTACCCTTGGCAAGTGCATCAAAGCGCTGCGTGATTCAAAGAAGGTCCAAAGTCCCCTGCTACAGGGGATCGAGGAGCTCTGGATTTGGGCGAATCAGGAGCCCGGCGTCCGACACGGCGGCAGCGCCGCCGGCGGGATCGCCCCCGTCGAAGCGGAGTACGCCGTCAAAGTGGCCGAGGCTGCGCTGTTGCTGTTGCTGTCGGTGGATGCGGCGTAGCTGACGCGAATCGCGGCGATTGGGAATTACCCGCCAGAAGTTGTGCTCGACCGGGCGCCCGGTGCCGCCACTCCGCAAAGGGGTGCGGTGGAACTCGAAGGGTGATGCAGTCCGTGGTACTGACTTCCAGCTTTGGCCGTAGAAACCTTCGTTCATCGAACCCGTCCTTCGCAGTAATCGCGAGTTGCCCATCGCAGGTCCACACTGAACGGAGTCATCCAGCGTCGAAACGCACCGTGCCCATGGGCCGCCATTCGGAGTGAGGGCGCGGAAATCGGGGGTTCAACGTCCGCTCGCCAGATAATGCTCGGATAACGTACCCGTAGAACCAGGACAAGAAGATCAGGTCATCCAAAGGATCTTGCCCGGCTGGAGCCGTGTGACCTCCAGGTTCGACCAACCAGTCTGGATGCGCATTCCGGTCGCGGACGCGCTTCTGCGTGGCAAGCACACGCTGACACACGTGCCGCCACGGTTCGCCGAGATAGGTCTTTCGGAATCGCTCAAGTGGACCTTGGATCGGCCACTTCCGGCGGGGCCGGAACGGCACGTTCTCAAGGCTACGTAGCGTCGCTTCAAGAATCGTTGCAGTGAGTAGTTCGCGGGCGGCCCAGGTGTGTTGCCGAGTAGCCTCCGCAAGTTGGTCAAAAATCCGCCGACAGATGCGCGCTTCATTGCTTTGTTGAGCCAGCGATGTCGCGAGGGAGATTATGAGCTTGCGATCTGGCAAGCCTCTCTCGGCCAATGGCGCCTGAATGCCCAGAGAGTGGGGCTCGGCCGAATCGGCGAGGACCTGTAGGTACTCTCGCCCTCCGCGTATCACGCGCTGCTCGAGTAGGACCGCGCTCTGCCCCGTGACAATCGATAGTGCGTACCTGAGTGCATCTGCAAAACGCCAATCGGATCCCTTCTCCCACGCAGCCTTCGGAAGACGCCAAGAGGCACTGAGGATGCCGGGCCTCTCCATTCTTGCCGCGAGACGGAGTCCCCCCGATTCCTCATGTCTCAGCCCAGTTCGGCTAAGCGACCGGCCAAGGCGCTCCCCAGCGACCGTGGTTTCCTCCTCGACCGCATCGGGGAGCAGTGTGTTACGCTGCACTCGGTACCTTGCGCTTCCGACCCAGGACGGGTTTGGGGTTCGTGTCACGGGAGTTCTGCCACTAAGCAGGATCAGCGGGACTCTCGTGCGGAGCGTGTGCGTCAGTAGCATACCCAGGTCGAAGTGCGGCTCCGCGATGCGAGTGATTCCCCATTCGTATCCCTCCATCTGGTCGAATCGCAGCGACCAGAACCTCCCGGTTCGGACGGCAGGAATGTCGATCTTGGACGGAAGCTCGGGCCCTGCCCTATCGAAAAGAGCAGAAATGCGGGCCCCCTCTTTCGGAATCCATCGAACGAAGCCCTGGCCATGGTACACGCCATGAGCGGTGAACAAGCGAAGGCGGGAAACGGCAAACTCATGGTCAGAAAGAAAGTCCAACTCACTCCTCCTAAGGGTGCCCGCACCCTCCCAGCCAACGCGCAGACCGCCCCTCAACGAGGGCTTGTGAAGAGTACGATAATGCGTGTTTCCGTACCCTTCGTGAAACCTCTAGCCGGCCACGGGTCGCTACGGATTAGCACCAGGACCGTACCGCGCCCTGACCCGCCGGCTGTCCCGCTGGTGTTCTACGGACTCGCGCGGGGCGGTGGCGGCGGCCACCCGTCTGGAAACCACTGTCCTCGCGGCGTAAGGTCATTCGGGAAACCGACAGGTAGCGGCAGCCCGTTTGCCTCAAGGATTTCCTTCCACGCGCGGAGCGCCTGTATCGCCGCATCCAGCGAGGAGATGGACTCGCCCTCGCCTGGGCCCCAAGAGAGAAAGCACTCGAATACGAGCTCTTCAACGTTGGGGGTGGTCGGGGTCAGGCGCATCTCATCGAGCTCCACGCCCGCGCGGTGCCGGGTCAGCCGGGCATGCTTGCGGCCGTTCGCGATATCCGCGCAGACGCAGAGTGGGTGTGAGGCGTTGGCCGCCGCGAGAATCCCCTGCCGAACACCCAGCGAGAGCGAGTCGTCCTCCCGGATCCAGTCTCGAACGTGCCAGCAATGAATGAAAAAGGACCACAGGTCGTCCTCGTATCGGACCATCCACGGATCCAAGCCCTTTAGCGGGCCCGTCCGGTTAAGGACCCGCTCAAAGAACCGCGACGCGCGCGCGAGTTGGTAGAGGTAGCCATGGTCATGCGCCATTCCCATCGTCATATCGTGCATGGGCATGGTTAAACAATAGCGGATAGGCTGAACTCGCCACGTGATCTAGCCTTGACCGCATGACACGTGGTATCAGCACGGTGAAGTCGGTCCCGTGCGCGCCGATGCGCTCCTTAGGCCGTAGCGGCGACCCGCCGGGCCACGTCTCCCCCGAGGTCGGCTCGGTTGTCGTCGTAGCGGGTGAGCGTGCGCACGTCCCGGTGTCGGCTGAACCGCTGCACGGCGCGCAGGTCTCCCATGAGGTCGAGCGCCGCGGTGATGGCGGTGTGACGGAGGCCGTGAGGTCGCACCGTGAGCCCGACCGCCGTGCCGAGTGCCCGCACCATCCGGTAGACGCTGGTGCTCGACAGCCGTCCGCCTCGCCGATCCCGGGCGAGGTCCACGAACAACGGGCCGCGATCATCCCCGCGCGCCTCCAGCCACGCCCGGAGTGCGTCCCTGGTGGGCTCGGGCAGCGTGAGCGGAACCTTCCCCGTCCGCCCCTTGCCCAGGACAGCGAGCGTGGCGGCATCGAGGTCCAGGTCGGCGCGGTCGAGCGCGACGGTCTCGCTGCGGCGGAGGCCGAGATCGAACAGGGAGCCGGAGAATCGCATGGTCGCGCCGTCCCTTGGTGTCGTACCGGCGGGTGACGCGGCGGAGGAGCTGGCGCACGCCGGCGAGTCCAGGCCCGCGGGTGTCGCGGTAGGGCTCGGCCGCGAGCCCGGAGACCTCGAGCGTCCACGTCACAAGGCCGAGGGTGCGGGCGAGTTTCACCAGCGACCGGAGCGCCGCGAGCCGCCGGTTGACGGTCGCGGCGGCGAGCTGGCGGTCCGTGAGGTTGGCGCGGTAGGCGAGCGCCAGCGCGTTCGCGCCACCAGGCGCGGCTCCAAGGAGCTGCGCGGCCGCCGCGTCGAGAACAGGGGCGCCTAGGTAGCGGGCGAAGTCATGAAGGTCCCGCCGGTAGGCGCGTAGGGTGTGCGCGCTGCGGCCAGCAAGGAAGCTCTCGACGATCGAGGCCAGCGGCGCGGCGATGCCGGAACGGATGGTGAGGGCGGCGGTCATCGACGGCCTCCCTTCGCCACGCGGCCCGGTCGCCGGCACGTCGGGCACCGCGTCGTCGTGCGCTGCGGGCCCCGGAACTCGCGCCCGCACGCACAGATGCGCGGCCACCGTGCGAGGATGCGAGCGTGCCGACCGTAGAGCCTGTTGCAGACACCCCGGCCGAGTCGGCGCCAGAGCAGAGCGCGAGCTGCCATGCGGCGGGCTCCTCGGGGCACGAGACGGCGTTCCCGTTGCGGTCGTAGAGTGCGACGTCGATCTCCGCGAGAAAGCGCTCGACCGTCTCGCCGTCTGACGCAGCAGCCTCTCGCGCGCCGTGTTTCCACTCCTCGCCCTCGTCGTCCTGTTCGTCGTCGAGCTCTTCCCAGTAGTGCAGCATGGGTCCCTCTCCGGTTGGGTTGTCTACACTATGATATAAGTCTTTGGCCTATATGGCGCAAGGCCATGTCAACCTATTAGGTTGACCTCCATGACGGCGATCCAGCTCCGCCATACCCTGAAGCGCCTGGGGCTCTCGCAGCGCCAGTTCGCGTTCCGGCTCAAGCTCGATGTCGGCACGGTCAACCGCTGGGCTACCGGACGGCGCGATGTCCCCGAGGCTGTCGCCCTGCTCCTCGACTGCTGGCGCCGCGACGGTGTGCCGGCGCGCCCGACGGCGCGACGGAAGCGGTGACCGGCCACCGAGACGAGCGGGCGGCGCCGCTCAGGCTGCTGCCGCGCGCGGCCTCGCCACCCGACGCCGGCGAGCGGGGCGACGGAGGCGTTCCGTGAGCGGTGAGGCGATCATCGTCGAGTACCGCTGGCCCCCGCTCTCGCGCAAAGCACACCTGTTCCCGGTGCGCGGGGCGCAGAGCCTGTGCCGCGCTTGGCTGTTTACGGGCGCGCGCTGTGATACGCAGGGACGTCTCGAGGCGAAGGGCCCGGACGACTGCTCCATGTGCCACCGCCGCGCGGTCAAGGCGGGCTATCTGCTGAAGGTGGAGGCGTGACGCGTCCGGCTCCGCTTCGGCTGCTGCCGCGCACGCCGCCGTCGCCGCCCAGACTCGACGACATGCTGGCGGCCTGCAAACGGGGCCCGTCGTTCATCGGGCTCGTGGGGGCAGCCCCGCCCTACGATCCGGGTCCGCGGAAGAAGTTGCCGGGGTGGGCGAAGCACCTTCACCATCTCCGGCCGCTGAAACTGGTCGAGTAGCCGCCTAACGCGACTGGCGGCGGGTCCGCTTTGCCGTGCGACGGAGCTGCTCATCTTCTCGCATCTGCTCGCTGTGATCCCCGAGGTGGTCGAGAATGCTTCGGACCTCTGTCACCAGCGCACGGCGGTTGATCGCGGCGGCCCGGTCGACCGCAGCCTCCGCTCGGCGCGCGGCCTCGAGTAGCAGCTCCAAGGCTGGCCTCTGCGGCCCCTGGTCAAGCTCTCTTCCGACCCACTCGTCGATGATGTCCGGGTTGCGGGCGAGCCACGCGAGACATGCTTTGAGCGCGGCCGGATCCTGCGGAAATGACGTGTACGGGTGTCGGCGCCGCCCGCGGATAAGTTTTCTTGGCCGGCCTCGGCCCCTCTTCGTGCCTCGCTGGACGATGGGGACGGATCGATGAGGTGGCAACGACAGTCCGCGACCGCGGGCCAGGGCCTCAAAGTGCTGTCGGATCCACACATCGCCGTGGGGCCCCTGACCGGTCGCCAGCCACTGGGCGTTTTCCCCGAAGATTGTGGCGATCTCGCGAAGATCGGTGTGGGTTAGGCGGCGCTCCCCCCTCAGCTTTTTCGAGACCGTGTCCCACGTGAGGCCCGCCCGTCGAATGGCGCACGCCAGCGCCCGCCGGGCGCCAGTCCACCGCGCCGAGGGCCTCGATGGGTCTCTGGGCACCCGTCCGTCTCTCGCGGCGCGCTCGGTGACGGCCTGCACCAACCGCCCGTAGACCGCTCGCCCGTCGAGGGGCACCGAACTGGCGCGTCGCCTGTCCGACTTATCGGGGATTTTCGGGATTTCCACTACTTCGAAAGCTACGGCATATCATCGCGTCATGCACGCGATCATGCCACCGACGAAGCTGGAGGATCTGCCGGGCCTCCGCCGTAGCGAGCCGCTCGACGAGCAGATCGTGGTAAGGGTGAGCACCACGGACCGCGAGCAGCTCGAGCGGACGGCCGCGCGACTGGGCGTGCCAGCAGGGCGGTTGGCGCGCGCGATCCTGCGGCAGGTGTTAGCGGAGGCCGCGCCGGCCACCATCCCTGAAAACGCGACGGCCGCCCGAGCAGGCGGCCGGCGTGGAAGTGAAAGAGCACGGCGTGGACGCGCCGCATCAGAAACTTAATCGCGCGGGACGGGGAGCGCGAGTCCTCCGGCTACTAGGCCCGGCGCCTGTCGAGCTGCCACCTACTGTGCATCCGGCCCTCACGCGCTTCGCCGTGGTCCGGCGTGAGCTCGACCTGGTCAACGCGCTCCGCGAGGTGGAGACGTGACCGCCACCGGCGCGGTCCTGCACGTCACGCCGCTCGGCGCCGGCCGCTACGAGGTCCCGTGCGGCGGGATCTGCCGCGGCAGCGCGCGGCATCACGTCGTCACGATCAGCGCTGACGCGGTGCGCTGCGATTGCCCGGCTGGCGGATTCCATCGGCCGTGCCGGCACGTCGAGGCGGTGACCGCCTATCTACAGCTCGCCCCGCTCGAGAGAGCGATCGCCGCGGGCCCGGGCCTGACCGATCGCGACGTCCCACCCTCCGAGGATTCCGCGTGACCCAGCGGCGCCGGCGCCATGTCCGACCGGAGCGGCGGCCCTGCCCGCGACTCACGCACTGGGCGATCGCGGTGTTCCGGGCCTCGTATCAGCTACCCCAGTCCGCGAAGCTCGTGCTCCAGCTCCTGCGTGAGCTCGACAACGGCGATGGGGCGTTCCTCAAGCCCGCAGAGGCGGCCGCGCAGCTCGGCATGTCGCAGAGCCATTTCGAAGAGGTGCGCGCGGCACTGGTGCGGCGGGGCCTGGTCGTGCAGGTCTCGGTCGAGGGATCGCGACTCGACTTCTGGTTCGCGCGGCTGCCGGCCGGCTTCGAGCTCGAGCCGCCAGTGG
>JAUYMQ010000482.1 GCA_030698575.1 Deltaproteobacteria bacterium | reverse complement strand
CCATCGGATCCGCCACGGTCTCGTTTGGCCTTGTCTCCGTGCCCGTGCAGCTCTATACCGCGGGCGAATCGAAGGCCAGCATTTCGTTCAACTGGCTGCACAAACAGGACGGCGCCCGCCTCAAGCAGCAATACGTCTGCTCCAAGGACGGCGAGAAGGTCGAGCGCGACGAGATGGTCAAGGGTTACGAGTTCAAGAAGGGGCAGTACGTCCTCTTCACTCCCGAAGAGCTGAAGGCGCTCGAGGAGCGGGCGACCGGCGCGATCGACATCAACGAGTTCCTGCCGGCCGAGCAGGTGGACCGCATCTACCTCGAGAAGACGTACTTCCTCGCCCCCGACAAGGGCGGCGAGCGCGCCTACAAACTGCTCGCCGAGGCGCTCAAAAAGACGAATCGCGTGGCGCTCGGCCAGTACGCCGCGCGCGGCAAGCAGTATCTGATTCTGGTGCGGCCGTTGGAGGGGGGCCTCGCGATGGAGCAGCTCCGCTACGCCGACGAGTTGCGGAGCATCGGGGACGTCCCGATTCCCAAGACCGAGGTCAAGAAGGCCGAGCTCGACATGGCCATCAGGGTGATCGACCAGGCATCCTCCGACGAATTCAAACCGGAGGCGTACGAGGACAACGTCCGCAAACGGATGCTGGAGCAGATCGAGCGCAAGGTCGAGGGCCAGGAGATCACCGAGGAGCCCGAAGAGGCGCCCAAGACCCAGATCATCGATCTGATGCAGGCGCTCAAAGCCAGCCTCAAAGCGGACGAGCCGAAGCCGGCCAGGCGCCGAAAAGTGGCGGGAGGCCGCTAGGTCCCTATCTTAGGGGCCAACCTCCACGGGGAGCTTCGCATGGATCAGCAAGCCGGACAGCCGGGCATCATGTTCTGGTTGATCTGGGGCTGCGTGATGGTGTTCTTCATCGCCAGCATGTGGAAGGTCTTCACGAAGGCGGGCAAACCCGGCTGGGCGGCGATCGTCCCGATCTACAATCTCGTGGTGATTCTGCAGATCGCCGGGAAGCCGATCTGGTGGATCCTGCTGCTGCTCATCCCGATCGTCAACATCGTCGTGGCGGTCATGGTCTACATCGCGTTCGCGCAGGCGTTCGGCAAAGGCGTGGGCTTCGGGCTCGGACTCGCGTTCCTGAGCCTCATCTTCCTGCCGATCCTCGCCTGGGGCAGCGCCGAGTATCAGGGCGGCGGCTCCGGCGCCCCGCCGCGCATGCCCCAGATGGCCTGAAACTGGGCGGCGAGCTTCGGCCCGATTCCTTTTTCCTCATGCTTGAAGAACACGAAGGCGTCCGCCCAGGCGGGCGCCTTCAGTTTTTCGACCCACCCCTTCAGCTCGTCCTCGGTATAGCCCTCATCGCGTAGCCGCACATAGCCGAAGTCGGCGGTGACCTCGAAGGGCGTCGTGCCTTCTTCTGTATCGGCGACGCATAGCGCGGCGTTGGCGGTCCGGAGCATCTCGTAGACGTCCTCTGACCACCACGACGTGTGACGAAACTCACACGCGCAGCGGACATGCGACGGAAACTGCGTCAGCAAATCGCCGAGCGCCTCGACATCTTTCTTGAAGTTGGGCGGCAGCTGAAAGAGGACGGGCCCGAGCTTGGCATGGAGCTTGCCCACCGTCTCGAGGAAGAGGCGGAGCGGCTCATCGATGTTCCGAAGGCGCGCGAAGTGGGTAATACGTTGTGGCGCTTTCACGACAAAGATGAAGTCCTCCGGGGTCGCCGCATTCCATCCGGCGATCGTTTTGGCGCTGGGCATGCGGTAGAAAGTGTAGTTGATCTCCACCGTGCCCAATTGTCGGGCGTAGTACTCGAGCCATTGGGCGCTCGAGAGTGTGGGCGGGTAGAAGCTGCCTTTCCACTCGGGGAAGTTGTAGCCGGAGGTGCCGGTGAGCAGCCTGGGAGCTGATGGCATCGCGGCAAAGCTAACGCGACCTATTTCGAACCGGGAGTTTGGGGGCACTATGAATCTGAAGCTCATCGCCGGCGCGCTGCTCGTGGCCGTGTCCGGTGCGTGCGGAACGTCGGCGGAGACCGAGCGCAAGCTGGCCGAGCTGGAGCTGGCCAACGCGCAGAAAGACAGTCTGATGCAGGAGATCGCGCTCAGCTCGCGGCTGCTGAGCGACGTCAGCGTCGAGATCGCCAAGGTGCAGGTGCGCGGCAACCGGCTGGCGGTGTCGTCCGAGTCGCCGCTGACCGCGCAGCGCGATACGATGCTGGCCAAGCTGCGCTACGTCGTGACCCGCGTCCGCCAAACCGAGCAGCAGCTGGGCCAGAGCCGCGCGCGGATCCGCAACCTCACCAGCCTGTCGGACAGCCTGCGCGGCATGCTCGACTCCACCGTCACGAACCTCCAGACCGTCATCGCGGAGCAGAAGAGCACGATCGACTGGCTCACCCAGCGCGTCGAGACGCTGACCGCCGAGAACCTGGCGATGAGCGACTCGCTGAGCATCGTGTACTACGTCATCGGTACGCGGGACGAGCTCAAACAGCGGGGCCTGCTCGTGGAAGAGGGCGGCAGCCGGGTCTTGTTCATCCTGTGGCGCACCGGCCGCACCCTCGCGCCGGCGCGGAACCTCGACCCCTCCTTGTTCACGGCGGTCGACAAGCGGGCCACGATCGAGATCCCGCTGCCCGACTCGACGGCGGAGTATCGCATCGCGTCGCGGCAGAACCTCGATGCGCTCGCGACCCCGCGCAAAGGCAACCGGGTCAGGGATGTGCCGAGCCTCCAGATCGCCTCGCCCGAGGATTTCTGGCGGAACTCGCGCTTCCTCATCATCGTTCTGGAAGGGCAAACAAACGGCACGGCAGACTGACTTCCGAAAACCGATGCGGGTGGGCGACCTCCAGCGATCTGATGATCGCCTACCACGACCGCGAGTGGGGCGTTCCCGTCCACGACGACCGGCAGCTGTTCGGCAAACTGGTGCTGGACGGCTTTCAAGCCGGTCTGTCGTGGGCGATCATCCTCCGTAAGCGCGACGGCTTCCTCGACGCCTTCGACGGCTTCGCCCCCGAGCGCATGGCGCGCTACGACGCGCGGCGCATCGCCAGGATCCTCAAGAATCCCGACATCGTCCGCAACCGCCAGAAGGTGGCGGCCGCCGTCACCAACGCGCGGGCGTTCCTCGCGATGACGGGCGCGGGCGAGTCGTTCGCGTCGTTCCTCTGGCAATTCGTGGGCGGGAAACCGAAGCACAACGCCTGGAAGACGATGCGCGGGGTGCCCGCGGAGACCAACGAATCGGTCGCCATGAGCAAAGCGCTGGTGGAACGGGGCTTTCGCTTTGTGGGACCGACGATCTGCTACGCCTTCATGCAGGCCACCGGGATGGTCAACGACCATCTGGTGACGTGCCACCGCTACGCCACCCTTACTTCGCCCGCTCCAGATACTGTCCCGAGCGCGGATCGACGCGGACCTTCTCGCCCGGGCTGATAAAATCTGGCACCTGCACCGTCACGCCGTTGGACAGCTTGGCGGGCTTGGTGCTGGCGTTCTTCGTCGCCGTCTTCATGACGGGCGACGTATCCACGACCTTCAGCTCGATCGCCGACGGCAGCTCGATCGCGATCGGGCGCCCTTCGAGCCATTCCACCTGGACGACCATCTCCGGCTGCAGCCACGGCGCATCATCGCCCACGGCCCTTTCGTCGAGGGTGTACTGCTCGTAGTTCGCCTGATCCATCACGTGCACGCCGCCCTGATCCTGATACAGAACCTGCATCTCCTTGGTATCGAGCCGAGCCTCGTTCAGGAAGTCGGTGGCGGCGAGACGCTGATCGAACGTGTTCCCGGAAACGAGGCTCCGGAACCGGACCTGCACGAAGGCGCGCAGGTTGCCCGGCGTGCGGTGCGTGAAGTCCATGACGCGGCACGGCTGACCGTCGATCAGCAGCACGTGCCCTTTGCGGATATCGGTGGCTTTCATGGGGAGCGGGAACATAAACGCGGGACCCAAACGGTCAAAGGCCTTATATTGTCGCAGAAAACGAGGACAGCACGGCCGACCTCAAAAAACGTAAGTGATTGTATTGGCTGGATATAGGCGCACGGCACCAAGCTTGCCCCGGTTTGGAGAGGCAAAGGAGGCGGCATGATCAGGCCTATCATCCATCGGCTACTCACCCGCGGCGACCTCATGCTGCTCGTGCACGAGATCGCCCGCGTGGACAGCGCCCAGGGCCGGGACGCCGAACAGGCGATCCAGGCCGGCGAGGTCGATTCGGTGCTCGATTCCCCCGCGGCCCTCGAAGCGGTGCTCGGCCGCGGCGGCGTGCCCGCCCCCCTGCCCCTCACGCTGCTGTGGTACATCCCCGTGCGTGCGCAGCTCCGGACGCGCGGCGTGACCGACGTCCAGCTCGCCGACTACGCCGCCACGCTGCCGGTCTGGTTCGCCACCTCCCGCTCGCTCGACGTCATCGCCCAGGGCGAGAACGGCGTGGCCACCTGGTGGCGCTTCGTCTCCGAGCTGCCGCCGGGCACCATCGCGCAGGCCGAAGCGGCGGCCGATGCCGCCGCGGTCGCGCTGTGGTGGGCCGGCTGTTTCCCCGAATGGGTCGCGCGCCGCGGCGCCGGCTCCGGCATGGTGCGCGCCTACGTTACCTTCGCCGGCCGGATGCTCGCGCTCGCCGCCGAGCTGCTCGAGGGCGCGTCGCCCGAAGAAGCGGCCTTGTGCGCGCGCGCCGCCGAGCAGCGCGCCGCCGTTCACGCGGCGCTCTCGGAGGCCCGCGAAGACTATCTCGGGACCGATCCGCACAGCAGCGAGAGCCGCCTCAACAGATTCTTGAAGCGGCTCCCGGAGAACTAGCGCGGCGTCTGCTGGAACTGCCGGCTGCGTTCGGACAAGTCCACCGGCGGTACAGAGGGATCTTCCTTCACCTGCTCCACGCGGGCGAGGTTCGCCACGGCCTTGCCGTACGTCCCCTCGATCGCCAGCGCCGCCCGGTAGGCTTCGCTCGCCGCCGAGAAGCGGCCCGTCAGCTCCAACGCCATCCCGAGGTTGTTGTAGAACGTGGCGACGCCGTCCTCCAGCTCGAGGGCGCGCGCCAGCGGGCCGATCGCGTCCTCGAAGCGGTCCAGCTTGATGTAGAGCGCGCCGAGGTTGTTCAACGCCCAGACATCGCCGTCGTTGCGCCCGATCGCGCGGTGGTAGGCGGCGATCGCCTCGTCGGTCCGGCCCAGACCTTCATACGCCCGGCCCAACAGCCGCAGCGGCTCGCTCGACGTCGAATCGAGGGTGATGGCCGTCTCGATGTGGACGAGCGCGCTCTCCGGCTTGGCCCCCTCGAGCAACACCCGGCTCAGGTTGATGTGGCTCTTCACGTGATTGGAGTCGAGCGCGAGCGCCCGGCCGAAGGCGATCTCGGCCTGCTCCCCCTCTCCCGACTTCCACGCCGACAGCCCCAGCATGTAGAAGCCCCAGGGGTTGGTGGAGTGCTCTTCGGTGTACACCTCGAATAGCGTCACGGCATCGTCATAGCGCCGGTCGCGATACGCCGAGTCGGCCAGGCCGAACGACACCGGGCCGGCGATGATCAGGGTGGACGTCTCTGCGGGCCCCGCCACCGGGTCCGCGGCGGGCGTGGACACGACGGGCTCTCCCGCCGACGCCGGCTTCGGCGTGCGGTCCCCGCAGGCGGCGAGGACATAGCCGGCGACCACGATGAACACCATCGCGATCACGACCAGCGCGGAGACTTTCGCGGGAGACGTGCGATCGATCGAGAATTGGTACGACATGGCTCCTCCGGGAGCTTGGGTTCGCCCGGAGGAAAAGCAGGCGGCGGGCCAGACTCTAAGTGATTGCCATGCAACGCTCCTATTCCACGCTGTGTCTCGCCGTTCACACCCGCAGCGGGCCTACGTGTCGCGCTGGACACCCAGGCGGCGCATGACTTTCAGCAGGCTCGCGTGGTCGGCGAGCCCCAGCTCTTTGGCGGTTTTGGTGATTTGCCAGTCGTTGCGCTCGAGCGCGCTGATCACGATCTGGCGTTCGGCCTCGAGCTTCTGCTCTTCGAAGGTGCGCGGTGAGTGGTGCGCGGTGCGCGGGAACGCCCGCTTCGCGTCACGGAGTTCGAGAGGCACGTTCTCGAGCGTCAATTTGTCCCCGTCGCTCGCGATGATCATGCGCTCGATCACATTGCGCAGCTCGCGCACGTTGTTGCGCTTCCAGTCGTACCGCATCAGCGCGTCGAGCGCCTCGGCGGCGAGCGTCCGGGGCCGCATGCCGAACCGCGCGCACGTCGCCCCCAGAAGATGCTCGACCAACGCCGGGATGTCCGACAGCCGGTCCCGCAGCGGTGGGACGCGCAGCACGTGCACGTTGAGCCGATAGAACAGATCGTCCCGGAAGCGGCTTTCCGCGACCTCCGTTTCGAGGTCGCGGTGCGTCGCCGCGACGACGCGCGTGTCGACCGCGATCGTGCGCGACCCGCCGACTCGCGTGACCTGCCGCTCCTCGAGCACTCTGAGCAGCTTCGCCTGCGCCGCCGGCGGCAGGTCGCCGATTTCGTCCAGAAACAGCGTGCCGCCGTGCGCCGACTCGAACGCGCCCTTGCGGGTCGCACTGGCGCCGGTGAACGCGCCCCGCTCGTGGCCGAACAGCTCGCTCTCGATCAGCTCGTGCGGCAGCGCGGCGCTGTTGATCGCCACGAACGGTCCCTTGGGATTCGCGCCCAGCCGGTGCAGCTCGCGGGCGACCAGCTCCTTG
>JAUYMQ010000479.1 GCA_030698575.1 Deltaproteobacteria bacterium | reverse complement strand
GGAGGAGGAGGACGAGGCGATGAAGTCCGAGACGCCGGAGGAGCGTTCGTTCGAAGAGACGAAGGACCCGGAAGCCGGTCCGGAGATGATGTAGGGCGGCCGCCTGCATCTCGACCCCAGCGCGACCGGCGGAACGCGCGCGGTGATCTCACCCCTGGCTGAACGCTCCGGGCCGGGGCCTCTTTCACATATCTACGAAGTCACGAAGATGACCGGTGACTGGCGCGCCGAAGCCGCTCACCTGGCGAACGTCTTCGATCTGAAGCCCGACCGGTTCTGCCCCATCGAGAGCGAGGCCTTCGGTTACACCGGCTCGCTTCTTCTCTTCGATCCTCCCGCGCGCCTTGACCGCATCGAGCTGTCGCAGGTCATCGACCCGGCCTCGGCCATGGGGCGCTTCGTCGCGAAGCGCGGCGAGACGCTCTACATGTGCTTCGCCGAGACGGACGATCCGAAGGCCATCGTCTCGCGCCTCGAGAAGGCCGGCGCCCGCTGGGCCGACGCCCCTGGCGATCACGGCCACGAACACTTCTTCATCCATCCCGCATCACTCCACGGCGTCCTCATGGGCGTGTCCCGCACCAACGTGGCCTGGCTCTGGTCAGGCCGTCCCGGCCTGGCCCGTTGACCACGCCAGATCCCGGATTGCCAGCCGTCAATTCGAAGAGGGGACCCGCCCGCCGGGTACGGGTAAGCACGGATCCGTGCTCGCCGCGTAACGCCCCTGTCCCCGCACCCCGCTTCCGCCCCACGGTCGGCCGGTTGTTGGGGGCAATTCGTGTTCCCCGCCCGTGGCACGGATCTTGCTCCCGAGAAGGAGGAGTAGGGCTGCCCGGTGCGCAGATGTCTAACCGTTGGAGATGGATCATGAAACGCAAGACTTTCATGTGGCTGCTTTTTCTGCTGGCCGCTGGAGCGCTCCTTGCCCCCGTGCAAAGCGCCCTGGCGGATGACGAGTCCGACGAGTTGCAGATCGAGATCAAGGCGCCGCTCGAGGCGGCCGACTGCGACGTGACGCCCCAGACGATCACCGTGCTCGGGCTCACGATCGACGTGACCGGCGCCCATTTCGAGAGCGGAGACGATGGCGATTCGAACGACGAGTCGGAGGGCCACTTGAGCGCTTCCAGCGAGCAGGAAGAGGAGAACGAGGGGGAGGATGAAGGCGACGTCGAAGATGACGACGTCCCCGCGACGTGCGCGGATCTCGTGGTGGGGCAGACCGTCGAGGTGAAGCTTGCCGGCGACCTGACCCCTCTCATGGCCACCGAGGTCGAGCAGGAGGACGATAGCAGCGAGATCGAGATCCAGGCGCCTATCCAGGCCGTCGCCCCGATGCTCGGGACGATCACCCTCCTCGGGCTGCCGATCGACATCTCCACGGCAGATGTCGAAGGCTGTGACGACGAGGACGACGATTCGAGCAACCAGGGGATCGACCCGAACACGCTCATGGTCGGCCAGTTCGTCGAGGTGGAACTGGATCCAAACGCGCTTCCCGATCTCGTGGCGGCGCAGGTCGAAGTGAAGAACTACGGCAACATGGTTGAAGTCGAGATCGAGGACACGCTGGGCAACGAGGTGGATGATCTCGATGAGGACGGACAGCCGATCCCCAGCGTGACGGTCGACGTCTCGCAGTCGGTCCGGACGACAACCGCCGTCCCGACCAGCAAGGGAACCGTGAAGATGAAGAAGACGAAGCGGACCCTTCGCTTCCAGGCGCAGAGCAACGGCCGCGTGGTGCTGCACGGTCTTCCCACGGGAAAGGCGCGGTTGAGTGCCACGCGCCAGGTCGGAGATTCGACCTCGAAAGGCCGCGCCTCGATTGCCGTCGCGCCGAACAGCACGACGAGCACGGTGATCCGGCTCAAGGGTTCGAAGTCCAAGCGATAGCCGGGGCCAGGGGCGGGGAGAGAGCGGAGAGGGCACCTCTCCTCCAGCCGCCGCTCGGGCCAACCTCACTAGCGGCCCATCCGCGCAAAGAGGCCACCCCTTTGGGGTGGCCTCTCCGCGTTCACCCGCTGCGTGGCGGCGCTGCCGTCACGCAATCATGGCCGCCGGAAACCCTGCTATTTGCAGGGGCTCGGCTTGGTCTGCTTGCACTGGACCCAGCTGTTCACGTCCTGAACGTAGTCGTTGAACTGGATCGAGAGCCTGTGGTAGTCGGACGCCCAGTTCGGGGTGTTCACCGTCTGCACCCTGCTGGTGTCCCCTCGCGGCGCGTTCGCCCACCGGATGGATCCATCCGGCGGCGTGGTCGCCGGCATCCAGATGTCGACGCCGGTCTGGAAGATCTGCCCGACGAAGTACGGGACGGGCGCGAGCGTCGAGACCTTGTCGCTGCCGTTGTCCATCACGTGCAACCCGATCTTGCTGGCGGCTCTGACACCGACCGCCGGATTGCTCAGGATGTTGAGCGGTCCCTGGTTCCCCCAGGTAGGGCTCGTGATGGAGACGTTCATGATGTCGCTTCCGGCGCCCTGATCGGCCCACCACTCCTTGTACCGGATCAGGACCGCAGCGCTCTGGTCCGGACCGCTGGCCGTGTTAGCGACGATGGCCGACCCAACCGGGGACGCGAGCAGTCGGACCAGGTAGTTGCTCCGAAGGAAGGGCTGGAAGTAGTAGTGGCCCTCGTAGTCGACGTCGCTTCGCATCAAGTGGAACTCGTAGTACTTCTTTCCGTTGACCGCGACGGGACCCCACTCGCCGGTCGGCCCGATGTCGAACATCGCTACCGGCAGGACGTCCTTTCTCACGCCCGTCGCGTCATGGACCTCATAGAGATGCACGGTGGCACCATCGAGGCCCGTGTTCGCCGGGAAGTTGATCAGCTTGCCGGCGATCTGGACCTCGCCCGCCGGCACGGGCAGGACGAGCGTCGTCGCGGGGTCTTCCCCCGTGAGGTACTTGTACTGCGCGGCGAAGGACTCGGGAGCCGTCACGGTCTGGGTGTGACCGAAGTCGGGGAAGTAAACGTTGTTCGCCCCCATGATGCGGGCCGGATTCCCCTGTCCCCAAACACCTATGCAGTTCACCGGCGCCGGGTTCCCGGGGCAGTTGGCGCCCGTGGCGCCGTCGATGTTGATGTACTTGGCGACCCTGGCGCTGCGCGCGGCCGAGCTGTTCAGGTAGTTGATCATGAGGCTCGTGCCGAGCGAATGGGCCACGACGTAGATCTGGGTGTCGCCGGTCTCGGCCATGACCGCATCGAAGAAGGCGTCCAGCATGGGATTGAGGGTCGCCGAGCTGGACGAGGTGCGGTCGATGGCCCGCACCACGTTCGGATAGCCGTTGCTCGCGAAACGCATGGCCTGCGTTTCGTACTGCGCACCCGAACCCGCTCCGCCGTGCACGTAGACGATCGGGAGGGGCTCTTCGGCGCGGGCCGTTGTTGGTGCGAAGGTTCCGGCGGCGAGAATGCCGATCATCGCAAGCACGAATGCGGCAAGAGTGGGGGATGGTCGAAGGTTCATGTTCCTGCTCCTTGTTATGGTTATGCGCGGCACGCTGTCTATGCGTGGAAAGGCCCACCCTAGGGGCGCGAACGGAGCCTGTCATTGCGCTTCTCACCCAAGATTCGAGCGCCCGGCTTGTGCCTCGAGCGCAGAGGCTCGCCCGCCGGCGGTCCGGGAGAGTCCGGCGCGCGGCCCGCGCCCGGCCCTGATCGCCGCCGGGGTCCATGGGAAGCATGGGGTGGCCCGGGAGGCAGGCGGTTTCCGGGGCGGACGAGGCGCTAGGGGGCGGAAGGCGCCATGGCATCGAGGATGAGCAGCGCCAGGTACAAGCGCAGGCGCGTCTCGGCATCGTCGATATCGATTCCGAAACGGCCGTGGATCTGCTTCAGGCGGTAGGACAGCGTGTGGGGATGGATGGAGAGGGCCGCCGCCGCGAGCTTGGCCCGAAAGCCGTTCCGTGAGAGCTCGCGCAGCGTGTTCAGGTGGATGCTGTTCGATTTCGACCGGACGAGAGGACCGAGCACGCCATCGACGAAGGCCTCGGCGTCGGCCGAGCCGATTCCCACGAGATCCAGGACCGCGAGATCCGCGTAGCGATGGAAGGGGGCATCCTGGTGCACGAGGGATCCGATGTGAATCGCCCGCAGGGCCTCGCGCGCCGAGCGCCTCAGCCCCGCGATGTCGGTTCCCGTTCCGCCGATCCCGAGCCGCGCCTTCTCGCCGAGGAGGCTCCGGGCGATGTCCGCAAGCTCGACGGTATCCGGCTTGTCCGGCAGGAGGACGGCAAAGCCCTCCGGCAAGCGCGCGACCAGCCCCCCGATCGCTTTCGTCCTGCCGGTCAGCAGGCGCCGGACGTTTTCCTGCGTCACCGGTGATCGCTCGGCGACGGTCGCAGTCGCGGGCCGGAAGAAAGCGACGAAGTGCGGTTCATCCAGCCGGATCCCGAGCGACTTGGCCCGGATCTCGAGGAGACCCTCGCGCTTTTCCTCCGAGAGCAGCAGCCGGAAGAAATCGTCGACATCCTGCTCGCGGAAGTGCGAGAGGCTCTCCCGCTCCTCCACATAGGCTTCCGTGACCGCTGTCATGATCTGCGTCTGGTTGAAGAAGATCGTCCCGACCCTTTCGAGGAGCTCCGATCTCTCGGCCGGATTCGACCCCGCGCAGGCGACGAGGTTCTGCCAGACGAGGCTGTTGCCTATCTGGTAGGCGGCGAGCAGCTCGCCGAGGGGAACGCCCTGGGAGGCCCGCACCCGTGCGTTCCGCTGCGAGGCCTTCAGCTCCGCGGCGGTGAGGGGACGGCCTTCCTCGAGGGTCACGCGGTAGAAGAGCGAGACGTGGTGCAGGACGTTGTCGTAGACCGTCTTGCGGGCCGCGGCGGGGAGGCTCCGGTAGTGTGGAAGCACTTCGAGGGACTGCTCGAGGATGCGCCGCGCCAGCTTGCTCCGGGTCGGGCTCATCCGCCGGATGAGCCGGTGCAGCGCCGGGTGAGCGGGCTTGCCTTTCTTCACTCTGGAAGGGCGGGGCGGCATGGTCGGCGCCTCATTTGCTTCGGCGGAGGGCCCCCCAACCCCCTTTCTTCGGGCGCCTCGGGGGCGCCCCCGCGCACGCCGCCAGACGGCGGCGCCTGTTGCGATTTCCCTACCCTCTCACAAGGGCCGATCGAAATTCAAGTAGTGGGGTCAGGCTTGACTTATTTGACTTGTTGCCGGTGGCTCCGGCTAGGCCACCGCCCGCTCCAGCAGCACCATGGCGTCGGGCTGCGGATGGCAGTGGCGCTTCACCTCGCGCGTCGTCATCGCCGCGTTGAACGCGAACGCCCGCCCCGCGAAGCGCGCGCGCTGCGTTTCGCGCGCCGCCTCGATGCGAACTTGAACAACCTCTGAGAGCTCTCCCGCGCGATCGGCCGTCAGCTCCTTCCAGGGCACCGCGCTCATCTCCACGTGGAGGTCGATTCGATCCAGCAGAGGCCCGCTGATCCGCCCGCGGTAGCGGCGAATCTCCTCGGCGCTGCAGCGGTTTGCATGAAGCAGGATGCACTTGATGGCCGCAGAACTCTCAAATGTCAGAATAATCGTGGCGGTGATGTAGATCGGACCAGTGTGGATGGGCGTGTGAGAGGCTTTCGTGGCGATGCCAATGCGTGCGTTGCGTCTGGGCGGGCAGCCCGCGATGCTCGTGGAAATGATGGCCGTCGTCCTGGCGGTGAGCATGGATATGTTCCGTCGCCTCGTGCACATGATGGTGCTCGTGCTTGCTGAGAAATATCAGGCTCGTAGAGATCGCGAGCATCGCACCCGCGGCTAAATGATAATCGCTCAGGGGCTCGCCGAGCAGGGTGAAGGAAAGCGCTGCGCCGATGTTATGTAAAGCGCGATGCTTGCACCATTAGGAGAGCGCACCGACCGCCACGGCTGCGGCCAGCGTCGGCGGCGACGCGTCGAGAGGGCCGACGGCTGTGCCGATCATGAGATTCACGGCTCCCGCGACCATACCCTTCCAGAAAGTGCTTCGAACAGGCGTAATTCTATCGATCATCGCCGTCAGGTGATTGTCCAGACCCCAGCAGATACACGCGCCCGTCACGAGCAGGGCCGCCATCAGACCCGGCCAGCGTCAGGCTGAGCCCAAAGAGAAGGAGGACCGGGCCGGCGATGCCCCCCAGGAGCACCGCCCCTGCCAGCCGCGCGAGGTTCGCGCGAGTCATGCCGGGTTTCCCCGGCGGCAGGAGCTCCAAGCCCAAGGAGTCGGGGAGTCCGATTCTTGACTTCCTTCAGGCGGCAGGGTACTTTCCGCGCCATGATGCGACACGCCGCGATGACGCACTGGCTTGCACGGGCGCTGCTGGTGTCTTTCGCGTTCACCATGGGCCTGCTTCCAGCCGGCCGGACCCTACTCCATTCGGCGGCTCACGCAGGCGAAGCCACAGCCCATGTCGCGGCCGTGCTCGGTGAGCCTGAGTTCATCCATTCGGAAGATGATGACCACCCGCAGTTGCACGGAAACTTCCCATTCCACGCCCGTTTTTCCGCCCACGTTGATCTGGCCGGGCCTGTTGTCTCGAGCCAGGTCGAACTTCCCCGTTGCGGCGGCGCCACCGGGTTTTCCTCGCTCGAAAGCATAAAGACCTGGAGGATGACGCCGGGCGACGGGGTTCGCGCGCCTCCTTCCGCCTGACCCCTCAAGTAACTTTGTGCTCGAGCGGGCCTTCTCAAGTTTTCCTGATCGATAAGATAGAAAATCGAAAGACGTTACTCCTGTATCTATCGGTGCCTGGCGAACGGTCTGCCACGGCAAGGCCGTAGGGCCTTTTACGGGCCCGGCCGGGTCCTGAGAAGGCGCGTTTCGACCTGCCGCCGCAGCGAGAGGTGCCTTTCCGGGGAGGTGGAAGTGAACCGATGCGCGGCCGTCCGGCAACCTCGGTCTTCGTATCGCCGCGGAAGACCTGGGGGCGGCACGCTGGGGAGCGTATCGCGACATCAGATCAATCACGAAGGAGCCATTCTATGTTTCTTAGCTCTGTCTTCCGACCGTCGCGCGTGGTCGCGGCTTCCGTGGCGGCTGTTTCGTTGTGCCTTTCAGCCGCCGC
>JAUYMQ010000476.1 GCA_030698575.1 Deltaproteobacteria bacterium | reverse complement strand
TGGCTCCGATTGATGGCATCGCGTCCGGCCCGGCCCATGGCTTCGGATCGCGCCGGATCGGCCAGAAGCTCGGCAAGAGCCTCGCCCAGCCCGGCTGCGTCGCCGACGCGCCGGGCCGCGCCCGCGTTCAGAAGGCACTCGGCCTCGAGCCGGAAGTTCTGCGTATGCGGGCCGAAGAGAACCGGCTTCCCGTGCCGGGCGGGCTCGAGCACGTTGTGCCCGCCAACGGGCGCGAGCGAGCCGCCGACGAAGGCCACGCGGGCATGCCTGTAAAGCGCGTCGAGCTCACCCATCGTATCGAGGAGCACCACCTCGTAGTCCTGGCCGGGCGACGCCTGGAGGCGCGAGCGGCGCACCGCCCTGGCCCCCTCGCGCGCGAGCAGCTCGTCGACCTCGGCGAGTCTCTCGAGGTGCCGCGGCGCGATCACGAGCCGCAGCCCGGGCGCTGCCGGGCGGGCGGCGCGCCAGGCGCGCAAAGCCGCCAGCTCTTCGCCGGGGTGCGTGCTTCCCGCGACGAACAGCGGCCCCGCGCTTCCGAAGAGCGCGTCGATGGGCGCCGCCGCCGCATCGGGCGGCGGAAAATCGAACTTCAGGTTCCCGGTCACTTCGATCCCGCCTGGATCAGCGCCCGCCGCGACGAGCCGGTCGCGGTCCGCCTCGCTCTGCGCGCCGATAACCGTCATCGCGCGCAGCGCGGGCCCGAATAGCGCACGCGCCCGCCGGTAAGCGGCTGCGGTGCGATCGGAGATGCGGGCGGAAACCAGGGCGACCGCCACGCCCTGCCGCGCGGCCGCCAGAACCAGCTCGGGCCAGATCTCGGTCTCGACGAGAACGAGCGCCCGCGGCGCCACGCGGCGCATGGCACGCGCGGTGAGCGGCGCGAGGTCCAGCGGCGCCGCCATTGTCGTGGCTTCCGGAAAAAGCCGCCGCGCCAGCGCAAGGCCGGTTGGCGTCATCGCCGTCATGAACAGCGGATCATCGATTCGCTCCACCAGCCGCGCGGCGGAACGCACCTCGCCGACGCTTGCTGCGTGGATCCAGACCGGGGCGCCGCGCGGCGCCGCGGGCAGCCGCCCCAGGCGATCCGGAATCGTCGCGGCGAAGGAGCGATCACGCAGACTCTTCCAGAGAAGGACGGGGCCCGCCGCCGCGGCGACTGCCAGATTGTATGGAATGCGGATGAGGCCCACACGCGCTCCGAGAAAAGGGGGACTGTCCCACTTATTCTCCGCTTTCATCGAGATTGACGCTTTCTTCGGAAATAAGTGGGACTGTCCCCCTTTTCTAGTGAAGAGGGGCGTGCTCAGGTATCTCGTCGACCCGGAACTGCTTCTCGTAGAGCCGCTTGTACTCGGTGCCGTGCTCGAGCAGTTCCTCGTGCGTCCCCTCCTCCACGATCTCGCCGCTAAGAATGACGAGGATGCGGCTGGCGTGCCGGATGGTGGACAGCCGATGCGCGATGACGAGAGTCGTGCGGTTGGTGAGAAGGTTGTCGAGGGCCTTCTGGACCGCCGCCTCGCTGTCTGCGTCGAGGGAGCTGGTGGCCTCGTCAAGTATGAGAATGGGCGCGTCCTTCAGGATCGCCCGTGCGACCGACAGCCGCTGCGCCTCACCTCCCGAAAGCCATACGCCCCCCTCCCCCACGACGCTGTTGTAGCCGTCGGGCATGCGCTCGATAAAGTCGTGCGCGTGGGCAGCGCGCGCCGCAGCCTCGATCTCGGCCCGGGTAGGCTTGGCCTCACCGTAGGCGATGTTGTTCGCGACCGTGTCGTTGAAGAGGATGGTCTGCTGCGTGACAATCCCGACCTGGCGGCGCAGCGACCCCACCGTGAAGCTTGAGAGATCCTGCCCGTCGATCGTCACCTGTCCGGAGGTGGGCGCATAAAATCGCGGGATGAGATTGGCGATCGTCGTCTTTCCGCCGCCGCTGGCGCCCACGAGGGCGACGATCTCGCCGACGCCGACCCTGAAGTTGATGCCCTTCAGCACCATCTCGTCCTCGTACTTGAAGTACACGTCCTCGAAGGAGACGCCCTCGCGCACGACCTTCAGCGGAACGGCGTCCGGCGAGTCGGGGGGCTCCGGCCGCTCATCGAGGATCTCGAATACGCGCGTCGCGCCGGCGATCCCTTCCTGGACAACGTTGTTGATCGAGGCAAGTTTCTTCAGATAGGGATAGAGGGAGCCGAGCGCCACGAAGAAGGTGATGAACTCGTGGGGGAGAAGCGTGCCAGCCGCGATGCGCCGCTGCCCGTACCAGAGCGTCACCGCGAAGCCGACGGCCGCCAGGAACTCGTTGAGCGGCGTCACCGCGGCCTTCAGGAGGATGGCTCTCAGGTTCGTGCGGTACAGCCCGTTGTTCTCCCCCTCGAACTTCCGGGCCTCCCACTTCTCCATGGCGAAGCCCTTCACGATGCGGATGCCGCGCACCATCTCGTGGATGAGCGTGGAAAGCTTCGCCGTCGACACCAGCTTGCGCCGGCTGGCCCGCCTGAGCCGTTTACCCAGCCGCACGATGGGGATGACCGCGACGGGGAAGACCACGCAGGCGATGAGCGCCATCTTGACGTCCATGGCGAACGCCAGCGCAACCAGGACGGCCGTGGCGCTCGCATCCCGGAGAATCGCCGCGACGGCGTCGCTCACTGCGCCCTGGAGCAGCGCAACGTCGTTGGTGATCCGCGACATGAGCTCGCCCGTGCTCTTGTGCGTGTAGAAACGGATGGGGAGCGATTCAAGATGAGCGAACAGGCGATTCCGCACGTCGCGCAGCACCCGCTGCGCCGCGCCTCCCATGAGATAGGCCTGGCCGAAATCGGCGACGCCCTTGACCGTGAAGATGATGATGATCGCGGCGACGAGCACGGGGAAGAAGCTGACCCCCCACATCCCCATGACCTGCTTGAAGATGTTCCACTTCCCGAGGCTCGCCGTCGCGGCGTCGAAGCTCTCCGGATCGAAGAGATAAGCCACCGCCGGGCCGACGAGGAACACCCCGGCTCCCTGCGTCAACGAGTAGACGATCATGCAGAACATGGCGCCGGCGACCGCCACCCAGTAGGGGCGCAGGTAAGCGAGGAGGCGGAGATAGACGTTCATGCCGCGGTCGCCTCCCCCGCGCGGTCGAGCATGCCCAGCAGAACGTTCGCCGCGCGCACATTCGCTCCGCCCGCCCCCAGCCTGGCTCTGACCTCCCCGAAGGCTTCCCGCTGCTTCTTGCCTTCCGGACCGAGGAGCGCGAGCGTCTGCTCCGCGACACGCTCGGGCGTGCAGTCGTTCTGGATGAGCTCGGGGACGATCGGGCGCCCCGCGACGACGTTGACCAGGCAGAAGTGCTCGAGATCGATTACGGGCCGGAAGAGATACGTGACGGCGCTCAGCCGGTAGACCATGACCATCGGAACCCCCACGAGCGCGCACTCGAGCGTGGCCGTGCCGGCGGCTACCGCCGCCGCGTCGGCCGCCGCCATGATGTCGTAGGCAAGATCCTCCCCGAGCGCCACGCGCACATTCCCCTCTTTCGTGTAGGCCGCCACCGCCTCCATGCCCAGTGTCGAGGCCACCGGCGTGGCGAACTGGATGTCCGGGCGCGTTTCGGCCATGCGCGCCGCCGCTTCGATCAGCGTCGGGTAGATCCGCGTGAGTTCGGAGCGCCGGCTTCCGGGCAGTAGCGCCACCAGCGGGCGGGCCGGATCGAGATCGAGCTTGCGCATGGTCTCCTCGCGGGGAAGCCTCGGCCGGGCCAGATCGACCAGCGGGTGGCCCACGAAGTCCACCGCCACGCCCCGGCCCTCGTAGAGCGGCACCTCGAAGGGGAACACCACCATCATCCTCGTCACGCGCCGCGCAAGCTTGCGCAGGCGATAGCGCCGCCAGGCCCACACCTGCGGGCTCACGTACCAGAGCAACGGAATGCCGAGCCGGTTGACCCTCCTCGCGAAAAACATGTTGAAGTCGGGAAAGTCGATCAGGACCACCAGGGCGGGGCGGCGCTCGGCCAGGGCCTGGCGCAGGCGGCGGTAGATATACCAGATGCGGCGCCCGTGGGCCATTGCCTCGACGAGGCCGTTGACGGCCAAGTCTGCGG
>JAUYMQ010000471.1 GCA_030698575.1 Deltaproteobacteria bacterium | reverse complement strand
CGGCTCGTCGAGGCGCTGCGGGCCATCGGCATGCGAGTCCAGCCGCCCCGGGCCAGCCTCTACGTCTGGGCCCGCGTCCCGGATGGCCTGACCTCGGCCGATTTCGCCGCCCGCCTGATCGACGACATTGGCGTCGTCGTGACTCCCGGGACGGGCTACGGCGCCCACGGCGAAGGGTTCGTGCGCCTGTCCCTGACTATCCCCGACGACCAGCTGGAAGAGGGGCTTCGCCGCCTGCGCGACTGGCGCCCGACGGCGAAGTAGCCGCCGCATTCCCCCGTCTGACGGACCAGCGGTCGCCATCGGCCAGGCCGGTCGATGAGAGGAAGCCCCAACGGATCTGGAGTGCTAGGGATATTGTATGATCAGAATCCGCCGATAAGGCAGAGACGCTGTAGAGGAGAATGAGTCCTTGTCCGACGAGAAGAGCAGAGAACAGACCAAGGCTTTGGTATCGGAGAATGTTCCGAGCTATTACGCGAACGCTATGGCCCTGACCATCACGCCGTTCGATGTGGCATTCACCTACGGGATTCGTACAGGGGAGAGTCTGGTATCACAGGCTCGCGTGATCATGAGCCTTGAGCACGCGATGGTCATGCTGATGGTGGCTCGTCGGGCACTGAGGGAACACGTGAAACGAACCGGTGTGAGCATTAGCATCCCACCCGAGGTCATGCGAGAACTCCAGCTTGATGAGGAGCAGCCGCTATGGTGAACCCGACGACCATCGTGGGGAAGGTTTCCGAACCTGCGGGGACTATCTTATCCTCTGAATCCCTCGTCACCCGGACCGGACCGAACATGAAACCCGCTCGTCTGAGCGGCGAGAAGCTCAGGAAAGCGATGGCCGAGAACCAGGAGTTCGTGGCGCGGACGTTGCTTGGAGTCGCTGAACTCGACGCAGGCCGGCGGCTGAAAGTGGATCTTGACGATTAGCATCGCATGGCGAGCGATTGGTACTTCAGTTCGCCATCAGCGAGAGCCTTTGTAGAAACTCTGGAACCCGAACTGAGGGCCGAGTGGAAAGACGTCATGAAGGAGCTTCTCAGAGACCCTGAGCCGGACGACGAACAGAGGGTAACACTCGGGCCTCCATTCCCGGCCGGTCTCATTGGCACATGGACGGGGTCGTTCTGGATCGCCTATCGCCTGATAAACCGGGAGGTTGTCGAGGTGGCTAACGTCTATTGGAGTCCGGAATCCCCCCGGTACCGCGGACCTCAGCCGGGCTTGTTTCTGTAGACGCTCCCCAAGCCCACTTCGCCTCTCCACTTTGCGTAGGATGTCTTCGTAGCTTGCGCGGAAAAGAGGCAGTATGAAGAGCAACCGGCAAACCACTCACGAGACCGCGGCGCCGGCCGAGCGCGCCTACCTCGTCGCCGTGGAGCCGAAGGCGCGGAACGATGGCCTCAGCGCTCAGGCGTCCCTGGACGAGCTTGCCCTCCTCGCCCGCACGGCCGGCGCAGAGGTGGTCGGGCGCACCTACCAGCGCCTCGATCGGCCTAACCCGGCCCACTACATCGGTAAGGGCAAGCTCCAGGAGGTCGTCGCCGAGCAGCCCGCCACCGGTTACACCATGGTCCTCTTCGACGACGAGCTGAGCCCGTCCCAGCAGCGCAACCTCGAGAAGGCGACCGGCGTCAAGGTTCTCGACCGCACGGCCCTGATAATCGACATCTTCGCCCGCCGCGCCCACTCGAAAGAGGCGCGACTCCAGGTCGACCTTGCCCAGTCGCAGTACCTGCTGCCTCGCCTCGCCGGCCAGTGGAGCCACCTGGAGAGGCTGGAGGGACGCATCGGCACGCGCGGCCCCGGCGAGAGCCAGCTCGAGACCGACCGCCAGCTCGTCCGGGCCCGGATCACCCGTCTCAAGCGCGAGATCGACCGCGTGCGAAAGCAGCGCTCCCTCTACCGCCAGCACCGGGCGCGGCAGGGCGCTCGGACCGTAGCTCTCGTCGGCTACACCAACGCCGGCAAGAGCACCCTCATGCGCGCCCTCTCCGGCGCCGACGTCTTCACCGAGGACCTGCTCTTCGCCACTCTCGACCCCGTGACGCGGCGGATCGCCCTCCCGTCCGGCGGACAGGCGCTGCTCACGGACACCGTTGGCTTCATCCAGAAGCTGCCGACCCACCTCGTCGCCGCCTTCCGCGCGACCCTGGAAGAGCTGGCCGACGCCGACCTCCTCCTGCACGTGGTCGACATAACGCATCCAGACGCCGCGGACCAGTTCCAGACCGTGGAGAGCACGCTGGCGGAGCTGGGGCTGGCCGAGAAGCCGGAGATCGTTGCCTTCAACAAGGTCGACATCATGCCTCTGGATAGCGGGAGTCCGCTGCGCGAGGTGCAGTCGGCGCTGACCGGCGGGCGCCCAGACTCGGCCCTGGGACGGGCCCAGGACGCGGTGCTGATCTCGGCACTGACGAAGACCGGGCTGGACCTGCTCCTCCGCCGGATCGAAGTGGCGTTGCGGGAAGGGCAAGCGAAACGGGTCGCGCCAGCCGTCTGAGGTGATGATTAAGGAACTGGTACATCGCGGTCCGACAACGCTGACCACGAACGGAGTCTAGAAGCGCTCATCGTGGGCCCGTCCCAGGTTGCCGAAGGGCCTTTCGAAGGGCGAGTTCGACGGTTTCAATGCACGTCGCCCCGAACGTGTCCAACTCGAATCATCTGGGGACAACAGCAAGCACGCGGTCCGCTTCGATCGCCAGCT
>JAUYMQ010000464.1 GCA_030698575.1 Deltaproteobacteria bacterium | reverse complement strand
GAAGGCCGGGAATTCGCCGGCAGCTCGGTCCAGAGCCGTTCAGGCGGCTGGACCGGGCTCGCGTCGCGCACGACGATCTGGTAGGCCGGCGCCGGGCCCGCATCGGCGGAGGGCGCGGCCTTCTGGGCCGGCCCCGGCGTTTCGGATCGGCAGGCTTCCGTTACCGGGAGTGCAATCAGTGTGAGTATGAGCAGCGCGCGCGCCGCATGTTCATTCATGCGGCCACCTTATCAAACACCCCGGCGCTTGGCGAGACATCCGCGCGTTGCCCGTGCCGCGCGGGCGGGTTAGAGTCGCCCGATCATGTCGCCCCCCTCCAGCCCATCCCCGCCGACCGATGGTTCTTCCTCGACCCTGAGCGCCCTCACGAGAGGGCCGTTCATTCGCGTCACATTGGCGAACTTCACTTTTTTCATCTGCTTTGCTTCGTTCTTTCTCCTTCCGCAGTACCTCCGGGGGCTGGGCGCGACGAATGACGAGATCGGCGACATCTTCGCCGTCTTCGGGCTGACGGCGATCCCCCTTACCCCCCTTGTCGGGATGCTCGTGGATCGCTATCGCCGCCGGCCGGTCTTCCTGTTCGGCGCGATGCTGATGTTTGCGAGCTCGACCGCTTTCGCGTTCGTCGATCACCTCTCCCCGGTTCTGTACCTGCTGAGGGCGCTTCAAGGCGCGGCCTTCGCCTGCTGCTTCACCGCCGCCACGACGCTTGCTGTCGATCTCGCGCCGCCCGACCGGCGGGCGCAGGCCTTGGGGATCTTCGGCGTGTTCACGCTGATCACTCACGGCGTGGCGGTCACCATCGCCGAATTCATCGTGGCTCGCTTTGGCTTCGACGGGCTCTTCTACGTCGCCCCGCTATGGTGCATCGTGGCGGCGCTGTGCTTCATAGGCGTTCCGGAAACGCACCGCGGCCATGCGTGGAAGAAGGGATCATCGCTCGTCAAGCTCGTGTTCAATCCGGCAATCTTCCCGGCCTTCGGGGTCAGCGTTCTGGCCGGGGCGGGTTTCGGAGTGGCACTCACCTTCGTGCCGGTGCTCGGAGAAGTCATCCAGATCGAGCACGTCTCGGTGTTCTTTCTGGCTTACACCGCAGCTGCGATCGCTATTCGCATCCTGGGCGGCCGGCTTGCCGACCTTTACGGAAGGCGCACCGTGGCATTTCCGAGCCTCCTCCTTCTGGGCCTGGCGGTCGTGAGTCTCGGGCTGATCCAGGGGCAGGGGGGGCTCGCAATGGCGGGGCTGCTCTTCGGCGCCGGTCACGGCTTGCTCTATCCCGCGCTCAATGCGCTCGTGGTGGATGCTTGCGAGGTTTCCGATCGCGGGAAGGGCATGGCGCTCTACAACGCCTCCTTCAACCTCGGGATCACATCGGGGACCATCGTCTTCGGGCGCGTCGCCGAGGCCGAGGGCTATGCTACTATGTTCTTCGCTGCGGGCGTGACCGTGCTCGCGGGCCTCTTGCTCTTCCGGATAAGACCGCCACGCGACACATGACGACTCCGTTCCGGTGGAGCGGCACTCCCGGAGGAACGGCATTCGAGGATCGTCATTCAATGACCGAGAAGACTCCGGAGCAGCGACTCGAGGCGCTGGGTGTCACCCTCCCGCCGCCGCCCAAACCCCTGGCTTCCTACATTCCGTGGGTGATGACGGGTAACCTTCTCTTCGTGAGCGGGCAGCTTCCACTCGTCGACGGCAAGGTCCTGCACCCCGGGCTCGTGGGCGAGACCGTGACAGCGGAGCAGGCGGCGGTCTGCGCGCGGCTGGCGGCCACCAATGCGCTCTCGGTCGCGCGGGAGGCGCTCGGCAGTCTGGACCGGATCAGGCGGGTGGTGCGCCTGGCGGGGCACGTCGCGGCCCCGTCCACCTTCACCGGGCATCCCCAGGTGGTAAATGGCGCCTCCGACTTCCTCGCGGAGGTGTTCGGGGAGCGCGGGCGGCATGCACGGGTGGCCCTGGGCGCGCCATCTCTTCCGGCGAACGCCTGCGTCGAGCTGGAGATTCTCTTTGAAGCGGAGTAGGGCGCCGCGACCGGTGGATGCGGTCCTCTTCGATCTGGACGGAACGCTCATCGATTCGGCGCAGGACATCAGCAATTGCGTGAACGAGACGCTTCGCCGGGTGGGCCGCCCCGTCATTGACGAGGAGATCATCAAGGGCTTCGTGGGCCGCGGGGTTCTGCCTCTCATCGAGCAGGCGATGGAAGAGAGCGTGCCGCCCGAGGGGGCGCGGGGGGCCGGGACAGGCGACGCGGTAGCGCTGTTCATGCAGCTCTACGAGACGCACTGCCTGGATCACACGCGCCTCTACCCCGGCATCCTGGAGGTCCTGGATGGGTATGCGGGCAAGAGCCTGGCGGTCGTGACGAACAAGGCCGAAAAGTTCACGCTGAAGATCCTCGAGGGGCTGGGCGTGCGTGATCGCTTCGCTACTGTGCTCGGCGGAGATTCTCTCGAGAAGAAAAAGCCGCACCCGGGACCGGTTCTTCGGGTGCTCGAGCGCGCGGCTGTGAGGGCCGATCGCGCCGTCATCGTCGGCGACTCGAATATCGACATCGCAGCCGGGAAGGCCGCCGGCATTTTTACCTGCGGAGTGCTCTACGGTCTGCGGCCCGAGCAGGAGATACGCGAGGCCGGGCCCGACGCGATAGTCGCCACCGCGGGCGAAATACCGGCGTGGTTCATCTGAGGGATGGGCGCGTGTGTTGAATATGGGGAACGGGCCCGCAGGAGACGAGTCAGGATGGCAGTGATCGGCATCACCGGCATTTCGGGTTACGTCGGCTCACGGCTCGCGACCGCGATGGCGGCCGATGCCGACACGCGGGTGATGGGAATCGATCTTGCGCCTCCTCTCCGCGGCGCTGATCGCATCGACTTCGAACCGATGGACGTCCGCGATGCGCGGCTCATCGAGCGCTTTCGCCAGGCCGGGGTGACCTCCGTGGTGCATCTGGCCTGCGTTTTCGATCCGATTCACGACCGGGAGAAGGCGAGGGATGTGCACGTCGGAGGGACTCGCAATGTCCTCGCGGCGGCGGAAGCCTGCGGCGCCAGCCAGGTGCTCTTTCTTTCCAGCACCTACGGCTACGGCGCGCATCCGGATAGTCCGCCCCGCTTGCGTGAGGATCACGCCTTCCGGCCGAACCCGCGATGCGCGCTCGCCTCTGACCAGGCCGAGATGGAGAGGCTTGTGCTGGCATTCGGGGCAGCCCATCCCGATGTCCGTGTCGCGATAGCACGGTGCTGCACGGTGCTCGGCCCCGGCGCCAATCACTTCATTGCCCGCGCCCTCCAGGAACCCTTCATTCTGGTGCCACGCGGGGCCGATCCCGAGATCCAGTTCATCCACGAGGACGATCTCGTTGCTGCATGCCTGCTCATCCTGCGCGAGGGGCGGGCGGGAGTCTGGAATCTGGTCGGAGAAGGAACGATGCGCCTCTCGCAGTGCCTTGCTCGCCTGGGCAGCCGCGTGCGCCACCTCCCATCTCCCGTGATTGCGGCTCTGTCACGGCTTGCATGGCGGCTCCGGCTCCCGCTCCCGGCGGCGCCACCCGGGCTGCTTCCCTATCTTACCCATCCCTGCGTGGCCTCCGGGGAACGGGCAGCCCGCGAGCTGGGGTTCACCGCCCGTCACGGCGCTGCCGAAACTCTGGAATCCTACCTCAAGTCGTTTCTATGAGTTGCCGAATAGCCATCCGGGAGGCCCGGAATGGAGCAGGACTACAAGCGGGTGAAGGTGCGGCTCAGGATGGCCAGTGGCACGATCTACGTGGGGCGCGTCTACGTCGAGCAGCGCAAGCGGCTCACCGACGTCCTGAACGACGAACGCGGCTTCATCTCCATGACCGAGGTCGAAGAGAACGAGAACCCGCGCAAGATTCCCTTCATCGCGATCCAGAAGACGTCGGTCGAGTCCGTCACCATCATCCCCGAACCCTGACCGGCTTTCTTCCACCCCGGTGGCCTGCGTCCGAATTCCTTCAGGCGCTTTTTCTTTCGATACTGCTATCCATCCCGGCTGCCGCGCCCGCTCGCGCCGCCGGCGCGCCTGATGCCACTTCTCCGCGCCCGCTCCTGACCCTGCTCACCGATTTCGGAAACAACGATTTTTACGTTCCGACGCTGAAGGGGGCCATCTACAGCGTCGACCCGAATGCCCGCATAGTTGATCTTACCCACGAAGTAGTTCCCTTCGATGTTCGTGAGGCGGCGTTTCTGCTGGCCGAATCCAGCCGGGAGTTTCCCGCCGGGACGATTTTCGTCGGCATTGTCGATCCCGGAGTGGGGACCGACCGCAAGCCGATCGCCATTCGCACGCGGGACGGCTCGTACTTCGTGGGCCCCGACAACGGCATCCTGATCGAGGCGGCAGAGCTTCGCGGGATCGCCGAGGTCCGGGAGATCCGCAACCGGGGCTACCAGCGTCGCGGGGATCGATCGAGCACCTTCCACGGCCGGGACCTCTTTGGGCCGGCCGGCGCCAGTCTGGGCAAGGGGATGCCCTTCGAGCCGATCGGTCCCCGGCGCGAGACCTGGGTGCGAATCGAGCGCAAGGCGCCCTCCGGCGGAAAGGGGAAGGCTTCCGGCGAAGTCCTGCACGCCGACAGCTACGGCAATCTGCTCACGAACCTGACGGAGGACCACATGGCCGGCGCGGGCCTCCGGGCCGGAAAGCGGCTTTCGGTGCACATTGGCGGCGCGTCCTTTGATGCGTCCTTCGTCGAAACCTACGCATCCGTCCCCTCCGGCGAGCGCCTCGTGACGGTTGGAAGCACAGGCCGGATCGAAATCGCGATCAACGAGGGCAATTTGGCAGAAACCCTGGGGGTCGGCGCCGGCCAGATTGTCTCGCTGGTCGTCGCTGGAACGGTTGAATCAGGCGCGGGGCGGGGGGTTGGGCGCTAGACTTAGTTCTTGCCATCCACCCGGCGCCTTTCTAAACTGACTCCCTACCTACCGCTTCCTTCCCGCGAGAGTCGATGTACGAAGCATTCTACAATTTCAAAGAGCGCCCCTTTAACCTCACTCCGGATCCCAAGTACCTCTTCCTGAGCGAACGTCACCGCGAGGCGCTCGCGCATCTGCTGTACGGGATCCGGCAGCGCTCCGGCTTCATCCTTCTGACCGGCGAGGTCGGGACCGGGAAGACCACGCTCTGCAGGGCCCTGATGCACTCCCTTGACGCCGACACCGAGGTCGCGCTCATCTTCAACCCCAACGTCTCCTCCGCGGAGCTACTGCAGGCGATCAACCAGGAGTTCGGCCTCCCGGGCGCGAGCGAGAGCCGGAAGGCCCTGGTAGACGAACTGAACGCCCACCTTCTCACGCGGCGGCAGGCGGGGAAGAACCTCGTGCTACTCGTCGACGAGGCCCAGAACCTGCCGGCGCCCGTTCTGGAGGAGCTTCGTCTCCTGTCGAATCTCGAGACCGAGACTGAAAAGCTCCTGCAGATCGTGCTCATCGGGCAGCCGGAGCTGAACGATCTTCTGGGGCGCACCGAGCTCCGCCAGCTCGATCAACGAATGAGTGTTCGCTACCACCTGACGCCACTCGACGTGAAGGAGACTGGTGAATATGTGGCGCATCGACTGAGTGTGGCCTCGGACAAGCCCCGCCCACGCTTCACGCGGGGCGCTCTCCGCTCGCTCTACCGCTACTCCAAAGGCGCCCCACGACTCATCAACACGGCCGCCGATCGCGCGTTGCTGGTAGGTTTCACGCGCAACCGGATACGCATCTCGGGATCGATCGTCCGCGCGGCTGTCCAGGAATTGCGCGGGAGGAAGCGTGAGCGTGGGGGATGGACGCGACCGATCTGGGGCGCACTGGCGGCGGCGTCGCTGGCGCTCGGAGCGATCGTCCTCTGGCAGCCTGCCCGTGAAGCCCTGCTGCGCGTGGCCCGGGCGCCGGAAGCCGAGCAGGGCGTGGGCGCAGGGGAACGCCCAGGGGAACGCATGGTCCGGATCGTGACCCCGACGTCGATGGCCGTCCTGCCCGAGGCGGAGATTCCAGGGCCGCTGGCTACTCCCGAACGCACCTACGAGTCGCTTCTCGAAGATCTTTCCCGGACTGATCAGTCCCAGAGCTGGAGCGCGGCCACGAACGCGCTACTGGAGCGATGGAACGCACCGATGGTTTCCGGCGCGGAGGTCGCCTACGACCTCCATCTGGCGGCCGGGGAAGCAGGGCTGCGCTATGCCAGCCTTCCGATCTCGCTCGAGGAGTTGACCCGCCTCGACGTTCCCGCCATCGTGGCTCTGGACCTCGACGAGGCCGGAACACGCTACGTCGCGCTGCTCGCTTACGAGAACGATACTTTCAGAACCAACTGTGATCCGAATCTCTGGATCCCGATATCGGTTCTGGAGAATGCTCGGCGGGGGAACGTCTATCTCTTCTGGAAGGCGCAGGAGGAGATCGCCGATGTCGTGAAAGAGGGAGATCAAGGGCCGGATGTCCTGTGGATCAAGAACGCCCTGGGCGAATCCGGTTATTTCGAGGGCACGCGCGATGCCTACTTCGATTCGAGCCTCACCCTGGCCGTGAGCGCTTTCCAGACGGCCTATGGAATCGAGCCCGACGGCGTCGTGGGCGATCAGACCAAGATGCTGCTGTTCAGCGCCCTCCAGGCATACCCGACGCCCCGGCTCAGCGCGTCGCCCTGAGGCGCCGGAAGTGAACCCGCCCATTCAAACATCCACCGGAGTACCATGAGTTCCATTTTTGACGCGCTCCGCAAGCTGGAGGACCAGAAGGGCGAGCCCCGGGAGGGTGGGCCCGGTGACGATCTGTTCCGTCCGCCAGCGAAGCGGGGCCGCGGGAACACCAGGCGTGGATCCGTCCTTGCCGTCGCGATCTTCCTTGCCGTGGGTGGCGGCTACTTTTTCTGGCCGCGCGGCGATGCGAAGGACCCGCTGGAGAGCACCGTTATCCCGCCCGCAAAAACTGCGTCCGTGGTTCAGGCCCCGGTTCCAGAGGTACCGCTTCCAGAGGCACCGGTTCCAGAGGCACCCACTCCGCCGTCGCCTGCCCCGAGTGCGCCGGAGGCCCCCGTGGCGCCCGTTGCCGGCCAGCCTGCAGTGCAGCCGACGGTTTCGCAGAACTTCATGACGGATGCCCAGCGACTGGCCCGCGCCGAGATGCTTAGGAAGTACGCGGCCCTTCAGGCGAGCACGTCCGCGAGCGAAGCAGGGGAGGGGGCGGCTGCCCCGGCCCCGGGGCCTTCTCCCGCTGCGGCCCCTGTCCCCGAGCCGGCGCCATCGTTGCCGGCGGCTGTGCCCGCTGATGT
>JAUYMQ010000455.1 GCA_030698575.1 Deltaproteobacteria bacterium | reverse complement strand
CCGGCTCCGCCACAGACTACGGCGCCCAGGCCAGCTACCGATACCGCTACGACAGCGCAGAGTACACCGTGCGCCTCGACCACGAGGGGGCGACCGTGATCGAGTAGGCCCCAGGACCAGGCCCGCCGGGGCTGATCCCGGCGGAGAGGGAGTGTAGAAACGACCATCGCACCAGACCGCGGCTGACGCGGCGGCCCCCTGGCAATATTGCCGGCGTCGCAACGGGGGGCGCCGGCGTGGGAGAATGGAAACAGGAGAGGGAGGCGGTAAGGATGCCACTGAAACCCCGCATCGAGACCCGACTGGCCACGGCCCAGGAGCTGAAGGAGGGCTTCTGGCCGATCTGCCAGGCGCTGGACCCCATATTTGAGTTGGGAAAGAAGAAGAAGGAGGAGGGAGAAAAGATGTTAGCGGAAGGCTCGAACCGGATCTGGACGGTAGCCCTGGACCGGCTGCCGGAGGGCCAGCATCAATCGGTGGGAATCCGGGCGATCCACCGACGCCTCCGCACGGGGTTTCGCCGTGCGCAATGGCTCGTCCAGAACAGCCAGGTTGTGGAAGTGGATGAGCAGAGGACCGCCGAGGAGCTTGCTTTCGATCTCGGCGTACAGACGAGAGAGGCGGTCACGCCCGCCACCGTGGTACCCGGATGGGGGCGGATCTGGCGGGCAGAAGACTGGTTTCTGGCCCGCGGACTCAAGACGGGCATTCCCGCCTGGGAAGCGGGATACGGCCGGGCAGGCGAGGATGAGCCCTGGCCCACCGGGACCCACTACATCTGCGTCCCGGAGTATATGACGCTGTCGTGCTACGGATGGCACGACTCGGCGGATCCGGTTGAGCTCGTGATCGAGGGCACGCAGGTCTATGAGCAGATCCGGTCGCTCGTGGATCTGGCTGGGGAGGCGATCGAGAGAGCGGCGCTCGCCGTCTTGGGGACACCGCCCAACGAGGAGGAGATATAGGCATGGTTCCACATCTGCGAAACCTGACCCCGCACGAGATCCACCTCATGCCCGACGGCCCTGGCGGGACCGTGATCGTCGTCCCGCCGTCGGGCATCGTCGCCCGGTGCGTCGTCGAGCGGGAGCGGATCGGGTTTATCACGCTCCCGCAGCCGAACGGCGAGGATCTGTGCGTTCCGATCCACCGGACGCGCTTCGGCTCGGTCGAGGGACTGCCCGAGCCGGACGACGACTGCGAGCTGATCGTTTCGGATCTGGTCGCCCAGGCCGTGCCCGAGCGGGAGGATCTCCTCATGGTGGACGACGCCGCGCGGGACGCCGATGGTCGCATCATCGGCGCCAAGGCGCTCGCCCGCCCGTAGTTACACGCACGCACCGGCCCAGCTCCGGTCGGGCCGCAGATAGGAGGCTGAAGAGCGATGACCGCTACGACGGCACTGACCGCCGAACTGATCGACGCCTACCGCCGTACCGGCCGCAGCCCCACCGCATCGCCGATCCGGGCACTGGCTGAGCCGCGGATCTATCCACCGAATATCGACCCGCCCTGGCCGCTCCTGCGGGACCTGGCCGAGCAGCTGGACATCCCGCGAGGCGACGAGTACCTCCTCGGAGTCGACGACGCATTCAGGGGCCGCCCAGCCCGCCAGGGACAGCCCGGCACGCTCGTGTGGGGTCATGCCTACTACGAGGGCCACGCGGACGGCCCGCAGATCCGGCAAGCAGTGTGGGCGGCGCTCGGCATCCGTCGCATCTCCGGGTGGCATGTCTGGACTGATGCCAGGCCGGGGCTGATCGGGAGGATGGCCGGCTCTGGGCCGATCTGCTGGGCGCGGATCGAGGGCGAGGAGATCGAGCTGACCTGGATGGAGGGGAGCAGCCCGGAGGACCGCGAGGACGCGATCGGTCGGCTCATCCGGCGCCTGCGGAGCTCGGGGGCGAAGGTGGGCGTTGGGGACGCGGCTGCTAAGGGGGCCGCGGAAAAGTGAAGCAGCTGGGCCCCGGCCACGCGCCGGGGCCTTCTCCCCATTCACCGCACCACCCGCCGCCGCCGCTCCTCCACCACCGGCCGGAGCTCTTCGGAGATCGGTGCGAACGCGGGCTTGCAGATGAGCTGCGCGTGACATCCTGGGCAGATACAGAGGGCGTCGGTTTCCCAGGGACCGTCAAGCTGCAGACCTCGGGCGCATGTCGGGCATGACTCCAGCGTGGCGCTCATGCCCACACCGCCTGCGCCCAGAGCACACCGACGATCGCCAGACCGAGCAGCATCTCCAGCATCACGGCACCTCCTCGAACCGCGATCGCATCCACGCCACGGTGCGCTGCACATGGCTGCGACCAGACACCGCGCCGTCGTACATCGGCCGGTCGAAGGCGCCCTCCTCTGCTCGGGTATCTCGCGCCCACTGCCAGCGGCAGGCCAGGTCGGCGAGCAAAGCGAGGTGCGCATCTCGCTCCGTCGCGCCATAGCCCACCGGGTAGCCTGTCGGCGGCGAGTCAACCAGGGTGGCGACCCAGCCGGCTTTCGGGTCTGCGCATTGGCGGATGTTGACGTCCTGGACCTTGACGGGACGCAGACGGCTCCGGCCAGGGCTCAGGGGGATGGGGGTTAGCTCGGGCATGTCAGGGCCTCCTTGTGGTAGAATCGGGGCGAGGTGAACGGGATGGCTCGCAACAAGGTCGAGGAGCCGAGCATCTATGTTTGCCAGCCCTGCGCCCATTGCGAACTCGTGCGTGTAGTGGATGATGCAGACCGCCGACCGCTGCGGGGAATCGTCCTGACGGAGACGCCCTTCGACGGAGCGTGCTTCAAGGAGGAGCGCCGCAGTTGGCATTTCTGCGACCGGGCCTGCTTAATTGGCTGGTTACGGAGCCGGTAGACGCGAAGAAGGCGCCCCGGGCATTCCCAGTGCGCCTTCTCTGACAGCAGGGGTTCGGGCTGCTGCCGTTGTGTGTGGCGAACCCCGTGGAGGCATCATCCACGGCCTGCCGTTATACGCTCGCCGGTCATCGACTGGCTCCGACTGCATTCTATCACTGCGGTGTTCTCCTGTCACGGATGGTGAACTTCGGCTTACCAGCCAGACGAGCCGGGAGCGAGGCTTCTGGGGCCGAGACAGGCATGATCTTGCCGGCCGATCTGTCGAACCGCCGCATGGCCCGGCCC
>JAUYMQ010000443.1 GCA_030698575.1 Deltaproteobacteria bacterium | reverse complement strand
TTATTTTAGCGGGATCGGAGGCCAGGCTGCCTCATCCGGACGGCACCGCTAAAATAAGGGTGCCTGACCCCAATGCCGGCATCGGTGGTTAGCCCCGCGGCGGTGTGGCATCATCCGCGGGTCGCGCCAACCGTCCACCTTCACCCCTGCAAGACAACCCCATGACGCCGAACGAAACACCTATCCGTGGCCACACCCAGGCCGACTCGGGTCAACCGCCCGGCACCTCTCCCGCCGGAACAAGCAGCGCCGCCGAGAGCACCCTCAACGAAGGCCTCCTGCGCGGGCTCGCCTTCGGGCTGTGCTTTGCCGTGGCAGAGGCAATCCTGAACGTGCCGACGGCACTTCGCATGCACCTGCAGGCGCCGCCGCACGCCATCCTGAAATCTCTCGCCTTCGACCTGGTCGCGGGCGCCCTGCTGGGCCTCGCGCTCAGCCCGCTGCTCGGGCGAAAGCGCGGCGGGCCGCTGCATACGCTGCTTTGTGTCACCGCACTCGCCGCGATCGTCCTCTGGCTGTCGCCAAGGTTCATGACGGCCATGGTGATGGCGGGCGTCATGCTGGCGCTCACGCTGGCCTTGTATGCAGCCGGCCTCTGGATGCGCCGCCGCCGCACGCTCGCGAAGCTGCGCCTGCCCATCGCGATCGTCCTCGTCGTGGCGGCCTATGGCGTGCCGCGCGCGCTCACTCCCACGCCGCCGGCGCCGCCCGCCGCGAAGGCAAGCGCGCCCGCGGGCGCGCCGAACGTCCTCCTCATCGTCATCGACACCGTGCGCGCCGACCACCTCGACGCCTACGGCTACAGCCGCCAGACTGCACCCACGCTCGCGCGGCTCGCCGGCGAGGGGGCGTTCTTCGAGCGCGCCATCGCGCCGGGCACCTGGACCATCCCCACGCACGCGTCGATGTTCACGGGGCTCTACCCGTCAGCGCACGGAGCGCACCACGAGGGGAACCTCCTGGCGCTCGAAAACACCACGCTCGCCGAGGTGCTGCACGAGAACGGCTACCGCACGGTGGGCTTCAACTCGAACCCCTTCATGACCGACAGCAACGGCTTCACGCAGGGCTTCGAGCGCATGGAGCCGTCGTGGCTCATGATGACGGCGCCGATGCAATTCCTGGCCTACCGCATCGCAACGCGCGCGGGGCTCCTGTTCGAGGACCACGGCGCGCGGGAGGTCACCGCGCGCTTCACGAAATGGGTCGGCGAGGAGTGGGACGGCGAGAAGCCCTTCTTCGTGTTCCTGAACTACATCGAGTCGCACTTCCCCTACCAGGTGTTGCCGCCCGACTATCGCGACCGCTTCGTGCCCGAGGGCACCTCCGAAGACGCGATGCGCGAGGCGTCCGACGCGGCGATCGGCGGGCAACTTTTCGGCGACAAGGTGGCCGAGGATCAGATAGCACTCGTGCGCGACCTGTATGACGGCGGCATCGTCTATGAAGACGGGCTGATCGCGCGCGTGATCGAGGCGCTGAAGGCGCGCGGCGTGCTCGACAACACGGCGGTGATTCTGGTGAGCGACCACGGAGAGCTTTTCGGCGAGCACGGGCTCTACGGGCACGAGATGTCGCTGTCGGAGCAGCTCATTCACGTGCCGCTGGTCGTGCGGTATCCCGGGCGGGTGCCGGCGGGGCTGCGCATCGCGGCGCCGGTGACGACCGTGTCGGTCTTTGCGACGGCGCTGGATCTCGCGGGTGTGCCGGAGCCCGAGCGCGTGCATGCGCGGAGCCTCGGGCCGATTTTTGACGTGGCGCGGAAGACCGCGGGCGGCGTCGGGCTGCGGAGCGGGCCCGCGGGGGATACGACGACCGGGGCGGCGGCGCCGGCGGGTGGCATGCGGGTCATGACCACGCCCCCCTCGTCGCGCTCGCCGATCTTCAGCGAGCAGCACCGGTTCGAGGGGATCATTCCGGGGACCTACAAGCCGCAGGGGCCCTTCGACCAGATGGAGGTGCGGTACCGGGCGCTCGAGGAGGACGGCTGGAAGCTCATCGTTGACGAGAAGGGGAACCGGTGGCTGTTCCGGCCGGCGCTCGACCCCGGGGAGGAGACGAATCTGGCCGACAAGCACCCCGACGTGGTGGCGCGGCTGGCGCGGTCGCAGGAGCAGATTGTGAAGGGGCTGGGGCTCGGCGCCATCGACGCCGAGAAGCTCGGCCCCGGCGGCGACGTCGAACTCGACCCCGCCGCGCACGACGCCCTCAAGGCGCTCGGCTACGTGCAGTAAATGGGGTCATAAATGGGGTCAGACCCCTTTATTTAAGCGTGGGGTCAGGCACCGTTATTTTAGCGGTGCATTCCAGATAAGGTAGCGCGACCTCCGATCCCGCTAAAATAACGGTGCCAGACCCCACTATTTAACCATGTAGGTGGCCAGCAGGAGGAAGATGCCCATGCTGGCGACGTCGGTGGCGGTGGTGAGGAAGATGCTGGAGGCGGTGGCGGGGTCGGCGCCGAGGCGCTTCAGGGTCACCGGGACGAGCACGCCCATCACGCCGCTCACGACGCAGCTCGCCAGCATCGCGAGGAACACGACCAGCCCGAGCATGAGCGCCGACGGGCTCCCGTCGAACCGCGCGTAGAGATACATCCCGGCCCCCGCCGTGAGCCCCACGAAGATGCCGTTCATGAGGCCGAGCAGCGCCTCCTTTGCCACCAGCCGCCGCTCGCTTGACTGCCTGAGCTCACCGAGCGTCATGCCGCGGATGGTCACCGCCATCGCCTGACAGCCCGTGTTGCCCGACTGCCCCGCCAGCACCGGCAGGAACGCCGCCAGCAGCACGATGCGATCGATCGTCCCCTGGAACGCCCCCACCACCGCCGCCGCCATGAAGGCCGTCGCCAGGTTGAGCTGCAGCCAGGGGTGGCGGAAGCGCAGGCTCCGCTGCCAGGGCGTGGTCGTGCGCTCCTCCTGCCCGATACCCACCATGCGCCCCGGCTGGGCGCTGATCTCGATGGCCCGCGCCTCGAAGAGCACGAAGCCGCGGATGAGGCCGACGAGCCGCCCGTCGTTGTCGCACACGGGATACACCGGATAGTGACGCGACAGGACCTCGCGCATCGCGTCGGCCACGTTCGTCCAGGCCTTCAGGAAGAACGGCTCGCGGATCATGATCTCCTCGAGGCGTGCATCGGGCGCGGCGAGCATGAGATCGCGCATGACGACCACGCCTCGAAGAACGCCTACGGCGTCGATCACGTAGATATAGGTGATGAGCGCCTGCTTCACCATCTCGCGCAGCCGTTCGATGGCGGCGGCCACCGTGATGTCGGGCGGGAAGACCCCGATGGGCGGCTCCATCATGCGCCCCACGCTGTCCCGGCGACAACGAGCGTTCATCTCCCACTGCGCGCGCTTGGCCGGCGAGGTGGCGGCGAGCACGGCGGCGCGTCCGGGGTCGTCGAAGGCGTCGAGGATCTCCAGCGCCTGGGTCGGGTTCAGGAGCTTCAGGCAGGCGGCGGCGTCAGCCGGTGAGACCTTGGAGAGTATCTTGCGGGCCTCGCTCGGCGCGCGGCTCATGACCCGCTCGTGAAGCGCGCGGGCGCGGGCCTCGGCGCCGGCCGGGATGGTCGGACCGGGCGCGCCGGCGGGCCCGGCACCTCCGGCATCGGGAGAAGAGGGCGGTGTGGGCGTAGGTGCAGCCATCGGCGTTGCTCCTCGGGCCGTTCGGTGTTGCCGAAGTTGTGCGAGACTGCCGGCCGCGAGGGCGGCCGGTTCGGAATACGCGGGCGTGTGAGCGGTTATTACCCGTTTACGGGGGTGGCCCGCAAGTAAAACGCCCGGGGTCTGACCCCTTTATTTGAGTGGGATGCGGGGGGGGGCTGCCTGCGCCGTCATGCCCCACTTAAATAAAGGGGTCTGACCCCACTAATTAAGGGAGAACGCCGCCGATGGTTGCTCGCCGCACGAGTCCTGGGGCCCGTTTCACCGTCGTCTTGCCCGGCCTGCTGTTCCTCATGCTGGCCGGATTGCCGCCGGCCGCGGCCCTCATCGCCCTTCTGCTTCCCAATCTGGCCCGGACGGCAAGCGCGGCGCCCCCGTGGCCCGGAGACGCAGGCGTCGAGATCGGCCTGATCGGTCAGGCCGGCGGGCTCCCGTCGGGTTACGAACCGAGCGGCGCCGCGTGGCACGCGGGGCTGGGCAAGCTCGTCATCGTGGGCGATGACGGCGACGTGTCGACGATGGACCCCGACGGATCGAACAAGACCACCTGGACGCCCGGCGGCGATCTCGAAGCCGTGGCCATCGCCGACCCGGGCGGCACGCTCGTCTATCTGGGGCGCGAGCATCCCGACGCCGTGCTCGAGTTCGATCTCGCGACGGGGCTTCTCACCGGCAACAGCTGGGACCTCACCCCTTACATGACGGGCGCCATCAACAGCGGGCTCGAAGCGCTGACCTACGTCGACGGACTCTTCTACGCGGGGCACCAGGGCGAGGGGAACATCTACGTCTTCGATCTGCAGCCGGCCGGGGTGGTGCAGCACCTTGCGACGCTCCCGCCGCCGGGCGGGCGGACGGACGTCTCCGGCCTCGACTTCGACGCCGCAACAGGAACGCTCTACGCCATCTACGATAGCTTCAACGTCATCGTCGAGATGACGGCCGACGGGACGTTCCTCGGCGAATACACGCTGCCGGGCGACAACCAGGAGGGTGTGGCGATCGTGAAGAGCTGCCCGGCGGTCGAGGCGGAAGTCTTCATCGCGGAGGACCCGGGCGAGGTTTGGCGCTACGGCGGCTACCCGGTGGCCTGCGGCGGCGACAGCGTGCCGGCCCTCTCGCTCGCCAGTATCGCGCTTTTTGCCGCGCTCGCTAAAATAGTGGGGTCAGACCCCTTGACAAAAGGGGTCTGACCCCACTATTTTAAAAAGCAGGAGCAAGACATGCGCACCTCCGTCGCCTTCGCGGAGCGGTTGAACGACGCCACCGTCCAGAAGCATTTTCACCCCATCGAGGACATCGACTGGTCGGTCCCCATCGACATCGAATCCGAGCACCGCTACCTCCCCGAGAAGTTCATATCGCTCAACGGCACCGCGCTCTACGCGAGCATGAGCGAGCGCGAGAAGAAGCTCCTCTCGCTCTACGAGGCGGTGAGTTACTTCTCGACCGGCATCTGGCTCGAGAACATGCTCATGTACGGCTTTCTCTACAAGCTGTACGCGATGGACTACTCCGACCCCGACACGCGCTACATGCTGCACGAGGTCGGCGAGGAAGCGAACCACTCGATCATGTTCCATGAGTTCGTGCGGAGGGTGGGGCTCGGATACTCGCCGGCGCGCTGGCACAACCGCGTGCTCGGGCGGATTGGCGCGCGGCAGATCCCGACGGTGAACATGTACCTCTTCTTCATCGGCATCCTGGCGGGCGAGGAGCCCCCCGATCACTTCGCCAGGGCGGCGCGCGAGGACGATCGCGTGCACCCGCTCGTTCGCCGCATCACCGAAATACACTCGATAGAGGAGGCGCGGCACATCGCTTACGCGCGCGAGTTCCTCGCGAAGCGGTATCACGAGGCGAACCGCTTCCAGAAGCTTCATGCGCGCATCGCGGCGCCGATTTCGGTGCGGGTGGTCGTGGGCGAGTTCTTCACGCCGCGCTGGCCGACGGGCTATGACCAGGCGCCGGCGCACCTGA
>JAUYMQ010000438.1 GCA_030698575.1 Deltaproteobacteria bacterium | reverse complement strand
GGGCTGTACGCACCCCTGTCAAACAAATATGTGCCGTCGTCTTCAGCGCTTGTGGATTGGTCGTGTAATCAGCGAACATTTCACCCGGCCTGCACGGGGCTCATTCGTCCCGATTGCCTGCCCGCCCCGGCCGGGAGGGTGGCGACGGGCTCTGCATGCCTCCCTCGTCCCGCTCGAGGATCCCCGGGTCCGAGACCGATACTTTTTCGCGAATCGTTTCGCGCAGATGTCCCATGACTGCTTCCCTGAACGGTCCCGCGTCGGCCTCGCCGGTCCGGATTCGATCGCAGAGCGCCCCGGATCGCCGCGTGACGGCTTCCCGGGCCGCGGCGGGATCGGCCGGCATTGCCTCCGGACCCAGGAGGCCGTCGAGCCCCGCCCACTCCCGGGCAAGATGCGCCGACTCGTTCTCGATCTCGCGATCGACGATGCGCAGAACGTTCGCCGATACGCGGGCGAGGAACTTCAGCCTTCCCTCGAGATCGGGCACCAGCTCCTCCTCGATGAAACGCAGCACGGCGTCAAGCAGCTCGTGACGGGTCGGCCGGTCCTGCATCACGCACTCTCCAGCAGGTTGAGGAGTTCCCACTCGGTTTCCGCTGTGCGCCGGCCGATGCTCGCCAGCTCCACGCTCGTGCTCGCCCCGCCCAGGAAGAATCGCGCCTGGACGAGAGTGAGAACGCCCCAGCGGAGGTTGCCGAAGATCTCCCAGAAGCGGAGGCGCGCGGGATCGGCGGCTCCTCCCCCGGCTTTGGCGTATGCGTCGAGCAGCGACTCGCGACTGCCCACGCCTCCCGCCGGCAGGTGATCCGCGCGAAAGCGCCAGGATCGCACGCAGAACCAGCCGAGATCCTCCATCGGATCGCCGATGTGGGCCAGTTCCCAGTCGAGCACCGCGCGCAGTCCCGTCTCATCCACGATCACGTTTCCAATCCGGAAGTCGCCGTGCACGAGCGCCCGGGACGTGCCCGGCGGTAGATGCTGGCGCAGCCAGCGAAGGGCCAGCTCGAAAACGGGGTGGGGATCCGGCGTGACCAGCCGGTAGAGATCCTCGATGCGGGCGATCTCCCAGTCGGCGGGGGCGCGGTCGGCCGGGGGTCCTTCGAGAAAATCGAGCTCGGGGCCGAGGGGAACGCGATGGATCGCCGCAGCCGCGGCAGCCACCTGGGCGGGGAGGGCGGCGCGCGCGCGGGCCAGCCGGTCGTCGCGCAGGATCCGGCTCCCGATCGTCTCGCCCTCGACGCGCGCCATCACGTAGAAGGGTTCCCCTGCCGCGGTCTTTCCCTGCCACACCGGCTGGGGGACAGGAACCCCTGCCGCGCTGGCGATCTCGAGAAGCCTGAACTCCTGTTCCGGCGAAAGTTTCCCCTCGGGCCCCCGCGCGCGGAAGAGAAGAAAGACCAGCGGCCGCCGTTCCGGCGGTTCGCCATCCCGCGCCAGAACCGCGTCGAAGCCCCAGATCTCGCGAACCGAACCGCCCGTCAGGCGGCGCAGCCCCTGAACGTCGACCCGTGCGCCGGGGGCCTTCTCGCGCAGGCCGGCGCGGGCGCTTTCGACGATTAGCTCTTCCTGCGAGGCGTTCATCACCGCTTCATCCACTGAACCGCCACCCCTCACCAACGGCGAAGGCCTTGAGGATCCGGCGCGAGACGACCATGCGATGAACCTCGTCGGGGCCGTCGTAAATGCGCGCGTAGCGCGCGTGGCGATACATCTTATCGAGGGGCGTGTCGCCCGATACACCCCGGGCGCCGTGGACCTGGATCGCGCGATCGATCACGTCGTGCAGGACGCGGGCGCCGAAGAACTTGATCAGGCTGATCTCCACGCGGGCCTCGTCGCCCTCGTCTATGCGCCGGGCAGCATCGAGCGTCAGAAGCCGCGCTGCCTGGATCTCGGCGGCGCTGTCGGCGATCCAGTTCTGGACGCTCTGCTTTTGCGCCAGTGGCGAGCCGAAGGCCTTTCGTTCGAGCGCGTAGCTGCACATGAGCTCGAAGGCGCGCTGGGCCTGCCCGAGCCAGCGCATGCAGTGGAAGATCCGCCCCGGCCCGAGGCGTTTCTGGGCGATGTGAAAGCCCTGACCGCGTTTCCCGAGCAGGTACGAGACCGGCACCCGGACGTCGGTGAGCCGGATTTCGCAGTGAAGCCCCTTGGTGTCGCCCATGGTCGGGACGATCCGGACCAACTCGTAACCCGGCGCATCCGTCGGCACCAGGATCATGCTGGCGGCCTGGTGGGGCGCGGCGCCGGACTCGGTGACGCACATCACCGTCGTGAAAGCCGCGACGTTCGCGCCGGTGGTGAACCACTTGTGCGCGTTCACCACCCACTCGTCGCCATCAAGCGTCGCGGTCGCGCGGATCCCGGTCGGGTCGCTTCCGGCCACCTCGGGCTCGGTCATGCCGACGCTGGGGGTGATCTCGCCGCGGGCCATGGGGAGAAGCCAGCGCTCCTTCTGCTCCGGCGTTCCGAAGAGGTGCAGCATCCAGCTGTCCTGCGTGATGTGCGTGCCGAGGGCCGCCATCGCGTGCTCCGAGCGCCCGATGATCTCGTTCACATAGACGTAGGGCATGAAGGGAACGCCGCCGCCGCCGATCTCTACGGGTAGGTTGAGGGCCCAAAGCCCCTCGGCCTTCGCCTCCCCCTGAAGCGTCTTCATTAGCGCATTCGCCTCCGGGTCGGCGCGGTCGAGGATCTTCTCGTCGGGGATGACGCGGCCGTCGACGAACTTGCGCACGCGGCCGCAAAGCTCGGCGACCGCATCCGGCGCGGTCGAGAGAGGTGTCATCGCCTGCTCCTTTGCTCGGTTTGGCGCCCTTTGGAAGGGCGGCCGGGCTCCTGTTATGATGCATGGGCACCAGGCCAGGCCATCATGTCTATCATGAATGATAGCGGCCGCTCGATTCAAGGTCCCGGAGCGGTCGCCAGAAGGCCGGATGCCACAGAGGCTCATCATCGAAAGCAAACGAGGGCAAGCAACGGAGGCGACATGCGAATCGGATTGTGGATTCCCGCAGAGGACAGCAAGCCGCTCGACGAGACGATCGCGAAGTTCGTGAAGGCGGAGAAGGACGGCTTCGCGTCGGCCTGGACGCCACAGGTCTTCGGGCCCGATGCCCTTACTGTCCTCGCTCTCGCGGGCCGCGCGACCAGCCGCATCGAGCTGGGCACGTCGGTCGTCCCGACCTTTCCTCGGCACCCCTTCACGCTCGCTCAGCAGGCGATGACCGTGCAGGCGGCCACCGGCGGCCGACTCGCGCTGGGGCTGGGCCTCAGCCACCAGGTTGTAATCGAGGGGATGTGGGGGCTCAGCTACGAGAAGCCCGCCCGTCACATGCGGGAGTATCTGTCGGTTCTGGGCGCCATTCGCGATACAGGTGGCGTGAGCTTTCAGGGTGAAACCTACCAGGTCAACGGCAAGGCGAAAGTAGAAGGATGCACGCCTTTTCCGATCATCGTCGCGGCGCTGGGCTCACGTATGCTGAAGATCGCGGGCGAGCTGGCGGACGGTACGATCACCTGGATGGTGGGCCCCAAGACGCTCGCATCGCACATCGTCCCGGGGATCACCGCAAGCGCGAAGGCGGCGGGCCGCCCGGCCCCCCGCGTCGTTTGCTCTCTGCCGGTCTGCGTGACCGACGATGCGGCCGCGGCCCGCGAGAATGCAGCCAAATTCTTCGCTATCTACGGCGGACTCCCCTCGTACCGCGCGATGCTGGACAGGGAGGGGGCGGCGAGCCCGGCCGACGTCGCCATCGTCGGGAACGAGAAGCAGGTCGAGGAAGCGCTGCGGCGCTTCGCGGATGCCGGCGCGACCGAGTTCGGCCCGGCCATTTTTCCCGCGGGCGACGACCCACAGGCCTCGGTGGCGCGAACCTACGCCTGCGTGGCCTCTTTTGGCGGAAAACTCGGCTGAGCGCCGGGCCCGGCTCGGCCGGGATGGCCGACGTAACCAACGAGGAAGGAGCACAGGTGAAGCTCGAGCGAATTCATCACGCATCACTCTGCGTCCGGGACCTGGCGCGGGCGAAGGCCTTCTACGGCGAGGTGCTCGGCCTCGAGGAGATTGCGCGGCCGGACTTTCCCTTCGAAGGGGCCTGGTACCGGGCGGGCGGGAACGAGGTGCATCTGATCGTGCTGCCCGAGGGCCCGGCGCCCGATACGCCGCTGAACGCCCTTCACCGGCACGTCGCCTTCGCCGTCGAGGACGTCGCGGGCGCCTCCGGTGAGCTGGCTGCAAAGGGCTTCGAGGTGCTCGGGGGCGGGGAGGGGGCTTCGCAGGCCTGGGTGAAGGACGCCGACGGCAACATCGTGGAGCTGATCAAGCCCCAGAGAGGCGGCGCGGGAACGCGGCCGTCTGCTTGATGCACGATCAATGTCCGGGCGCGGCCCCTGATTCGGGCGGAGGTTCGGTGTCGAGCTTGAGGCGCCGCAGGCGGGCGGGAAGGAGGAGGGGAGGAATCAGTGTGGTCAGGATCACCATCACGATGATGGCGGAGTAGAGCGTGGGCGTGATGACGGGCTCTCCTCCGACTGTCAGGGTTGCGCCGATGCCGGCGAAGATGAGCCCCACCTCGCCGCGCGGGATCATGCCCAGCGCCACGGTCCAGCGATCGATGGTGCGATCGACGACGCCTGCCGCACATGCGAGCTTTCCGAAAACGGCCGCTACGGTGAGAACGAGCCCGAGCATCATCGCCTCCGGCGAGAGCAGCGCCCTGAGATCGACCTTCGCGCCTGTTTGTACGAAGAAGAGCGGGACGAAGAGCGCCGAGAGGGGATGAAGGAGATCCTCGAGCGATCGGTGGTGCTCCCCCTCCGAGGCGGCATAGAAGGTCTGGTGCTCCGGTTCGAGGATAAGCCCCGCGGCGAAGGCCCCGACGATGGGCGCCAGCCCCGCTAAATGGGCGCCGTAGGCGAAAGCGAAACAGAGGACGAGAGAGACCGTCAGCAGCATGCCGCTGACCTGGATCTTGGAAGTAAGCCGGTAGAGCGGCTTCGAGAAGAGCAATCCGAGCGCAAGTCCCCCGCCCAGAAACGCCGCAGCCTGGAAGGTGACCCGGCCGGCTTCCACCCAGACATTCGCCGTCTCCGAGGTGATAAGCCCCACCACGATTGCCAGTATGATCAGCCCGAGCGTGTCATCGATCACTGCGGCGCCCAGGATGGTCCGTCCCGAGGGCGTCTGCGTGGCGCCGCTTTCCTGGAGAACCCGCGCCGAGATTCCGACGCTCGTGGCGCAGAGCGTGGCGCCTATGAAAACGTGAACCATCCCCCCGGACTCGGGGAGCAGGAGCGCGCCGACTCCCCAGCCGAGCAGGAAGGGCGCCGCCACGCCGAGGACCGCAGACAGCGCCGCTGAGCTTCCAACGGACGCGATCTGCTTCACCGTCCCCTCGACGCCCACCTCGAACATCAGAAGGATGACGCCCAGCTCGGCCATGAGGGCGAGGTACTGGTTGTCCCGGATCTCGGGGAGCAGCGTCGAGCCGAACATGAAGAGCCCGGCGTTCCCCATGACGATCCCGGCGCCGAGCTCGCCGAGCACAGCGGGTATCCGCAGGCGCGTGGCCACGTAGCCGCCGATCTTGGCGGTCACGAGAATCGCCACGAGCAGGAAGAGCACCTGCGGCAGCGGATCGGAATGCAATGCCTCCATGGCTTCCCCTGTCTGAAAGTCCCCGCACTTTACCGGAACTGATGCTGCTGGGCGATGCAGCCGACCCCTGCGCGGCGGGACCGATCAATCCTCAGCCGGCCTCTCCGGCGTTCTCCACGATGCAGTAGCGCGGCCGGTAGTCGCTGCCGCGCGCCCACCAGATGATCCCACCGAGAAGAGTGAGTGCCTCGGCGGCCCAGAAGCCCAGGGCCGCGGAGAGGATCGATTCGCCGACGCCGATGTGATTTTTCAGCAGATACATCTGCGCGATCTCCCGGACACCCTCTCCCGCGATCGTGAACGGGGAAAGGACGGTCGCCAGGATCTGAACGGTCGAGGCGAGAGTCACCTGCCAGAACTCGGCCTGCGCGGCCCCGATCGCGAGGGCGGTGAAGAAGTACATGGCGGCCGTCGTGAAGTGCACAATGAAGGAGAGGAAGGTGGCCAGGAAGAGGACCCCCGTGTGGCGGCGGAAGGCGGAGGCCGCGGTCGAGGTGCGCTGGACGAAGCTCTGCAGTCGGCCGCGGCCGGCGCCGGGGAGCGGCACGGTCTCGATGATGCGCTGGATGGGCCGGGGGTTGATCATGAGGAGGAAGAAAGTCCCGATGATGGCGAGCGAGACGGGAATGGTGGCCGCGGCCACCTTGCCCGCGTGGGGGGCGAACAGCGTCGCGCCGAGAGGGAAGGCAACCAGGAAAGAGAGGAAGATCCCCATGAATCCGAGAACCTTCTCGATGACCGTCGCGGCCGTCGCCTCGACCGTCCGCTTCGAGAAACGCGCCGCGTCGTAGAGCTTGTATCCGTCGAGACCGATCGTGCTGGGGAGGAAGGTGCCGAGGAACCTCCCGATGAGGAAGGATCCCACGATGTGCCGGAAAGGGAAGCGGATCCCCTGGGCGCGCAGGAGCACGTGCCAGCGCGTCATGCTCGAAAGGATTCCAACCGCCTTCACGCTTGTCGCGATCAGCACAAAGGTCCAGAAGGTCCGTCCATCGATCTGGGGAAGGTACTCGATGATGATCCGGATGGCGGAGGCATGCGTTCCGTCGGCCTGCTTCACTTCATGGGTGAGCAGCAGATAGAAGGCGCCGATGGTCAGCGCCGCCTTCAACGCGAGCGAGGCCATGCTTCGCAGCCGGCTCGGCTGAGCTTTGGGGGCGGGGGGCGGCTCCAGGTTCTGCGGCCTGTCGGTCATCGGTTGATCACCATGGGGGCGCAAAAATGGCCTCTGAAACCTCAACCGTCAAGCGTTTCCGGCGAGCGACGCGTCCAACGAAAAGAAGGGGAGCCCGCGGGCTCCCCTTCTTTATTACCTTACGACTTGCGAATGTGCGGCTACTGGACCGGAAGCACCTCGGTGCGCCGGTTGAGGGCCCGGCCTTCCGGATTGTCGCTGCCATCCGAATTGGTGTTCGGGGCCGCAGGGCGCTCCTCGCCAAAGCTCGCCGTCGCCATGCGCTCGCTGCCGACGCCGCGCTCTTCGAGCGCGCGCTGCACCGAAACCGAACGCCGGTTGCCCAGTGCGAGGTTGTACTCCTCACTGCCTATCGAGTCGGTGTTGCCCTGGAGCTCGACGTTCATGGCGGGATCGGCCTGCATCTTCGCCGCGACGTCGTCAACAACCGGCACCTGATCCGGTCGGATGTTGAACTTGTCGAAGTCGAAGTACACGATGCCAATCGGGCTGACCTGCGCTGCGCCCATGTCGTCGGAGACGGCGGCAACAGCCTCTTCTTCCTCACCGCACATCAGTCCGCCGATGATGAACCCCGGCGCTGCGCCGATGGTGCCGTAGGCCATGCCTTCGCCGGTGGGGCTGGCGCCATCGGAGTGAGCGATGGCGCCGACGCCGACGCCGACCCCGGCGCCGACTGCCGCGCCAAGGAGGGCGCACTTCCAGCTCCAGGCCGGAAGCAACGCAATTGTTACAAAAAGAATCAACGCGGTGATCGGATTTCGATGCATCCCACGCCGGGTGGTCTCAAACGGGGCCATATTTAGAGATCCTCCTCCCCAAGGGGCGGCTTTCAGACAGTGAACCTACCTAAGTGTGATGTTTTTTAGCCATTCCGCGGCAAAAGTTCAACAACAGATTTTATCGGCATTATTATGCCTTGGCTGAAATTCAAAAAAAGCATTGTAATTTCAATAGGTTGAAGGACTTCTCCTTAAGCCCGCGGTGGATCAAAAAAACGCGCCGTTGCCCGGGACGGCGCGTCATCGACGCCAAATTGTGACAGAGGCGGCGCCCGCACCCCGATGGAATCCCGAGCGGAGCCCGTGGCTTCCGAGTATTCGTGCGAGCACAAGCCGTGCTAGGGTGGCTTCCCCCCGCTCACACCACACGTAACCCCCCCTGGTTACATTTTGCGATGGCACTTCTTGCGATGACGCATCCTGGAATGACGCATCTTCCGGTGACGTATCCGGGTTCGTCCGCCCTCGAGGGCGGGCGGCGCATCGCCGCCGATGCGCTGCACCGCCTTCTCGTCGCGCCCAGCCGTTTTCTCGTGTCGCGTCACGGCTGGAAGCTCGCGCGGCAGGCGCTCCTCGGGGCGGTGATCGCGGCCGCCCGGAACCGCCCCCATCGGTCCGTCTCACCCGGGGATCCGGAAACCGCGGAGATGCTTCGTGGCCTGCGCCGCGATCTTTGCGGGCTGTTCGCACGGCTCCCTGGGGAGGATCCGGATCTGCGCGGCTTCCTGATCGCGTCGGTGTCGGAGGCCACGCTCCCTTCCAGCGCGCGAGGCGCGATGGGCGCTGTGTACACCGACGCAGCCCTGGCCCGGTTCACCATCGCCCAGGGTTTGCGTGCGCTTGGCGGCGCGCCGCGCCGCGTGCTCGATCCGGCCTGCGGGGCGGGCGCATTTCTGGCGGAAGCGGCGATCCTGCTTGGCGCCCGGCAGACGAACCTGGTGGGAATCGATTGCGATCGAGAGGCAATCGCCGCCGCGCGCGCGAGAATGGCTTTTCTCTCCGACGCGGCTCCGGGAGCGCGCTGCACGCTGCGCGCGGGCGATGCGCTCCGAAGCGCGCCCGATGCCGGCTTCGATCTCGTAATCGGCAACCCCCCCTACGTGCGCCAGGAAACGATGGGGGGGATGGCGGTGAAGCGCGCGCTGGCGGCGCACCTCGAGCGCGCGCTCCCCGGAGCGGGGGCCGCGCTCACGGCCAGAGCCGATCTTTCCGTCGCCTTCTTTCTGCTTGGACTGGCGAGCCTTCGCGAGGGCGGCGCGCTTGCCTATGTCACGACCAATGCCTGGCTCGACGCCCTCTACGGGCGCCCGCTCCGGCGCTTTCTCTCCGAGCAGGCCGAGGTGCGTTTCGTGTCCGAATGGGAGGGGAAGGTGTTCGCCACGGCTGCAGCGAACCCGGTGGTCGCGGTGATCAGCCGGAGGCAGGGAGGGGCGCGGCGCGCTGCGGTGTTCACCAGCTACGCGCCCCCGGTTCAGCAAGCCAGAGGGAAGGCGCCCCGTGCGTGGCGCACGAGGCGTCGCCGGGTGGGCGCGCGGCGGTTGTCCTCGCTCGATCGGTGGGGCGCCACCCTCCTGCGCGGCGCGGATCTGCTCGAGGAGATCATCGCAAGCGCTCCGGCGTCCTTCGCCCCCCTCGATGACATCGCGGCGCTTCACTACGGGACGAAGCCCGGGCTGGTGGATTTCTTCATCCTCGATTCTTCGAAGACAGACGTGGAAGCGCGATTCCTGCTTCCCGTGCTCACCTCCACCCTCGAGATCGGCACGCTCTCCGTGCGCTCCCGCGATCTTCCGCGGCGCATTTTCGTCTGCCCGATCGGCCGGGAGGAGCTTTTGCGAGGGCGGTATCCGGGCGCTCTCGCGCATGTGCTCCTGGGCGAACGCTCGCGCACACGGCTAAAGGCCCGGCACACCCGCGCGGGCCGCCCGTACCCGGAGGTGCCTTCCGTCAGGCACAACGCGCCCTGGTACCGCCTGCGTCCACGCCCCCCGGGCGACTTCGCGATCCCGCTGCTGATCCGGGAGCGGCACATGATTGTCCATGCACGGGAGGGAATCACGGCGACGAACATGTTCTACCAGGGGCGGTTCCCCGATCGCGCCCTGTCGCTGCCCGGCACGGCCATACTGAACAGTGCGCTCTCCATGATGGCGATCGAGAGTCTGGGGCGCATCAACATCGGAGGGCGAATAAACGTCTACGGCCCCGAGATTCGCGCGCTGCGCATCGCCGATCCGCGCACCATGAGCGCGCCGGCGCTTCACGCCATCCGCTCGGCCTTCGAGCCGCTCAGCAGCCGTCCCATCGGTCCGATCTCGGCCGAGGCCGCACGGCCTGACCGCCGGGCGCTCGATGTCGCGGTCCTTGATGCAAGCGGGATAGGCGCCCGATACGCCCCGCTTCTCGCGGAAGCGCTGGAAGAGCGGGTGGCTTCGCGGCTTCGCCGGGAACAGGCATCTGACGGATGGCCTGTCTATCGCGGACAACCTGCGCGCCAGCGCGGGAGAGCCGGCTCTCGCGGGGCCGGAGACCTTGCTATAAGATAAGCGGCCCGCCGGCCGGCAACGCGCGGCCCACACGAGGGTGAGGACAAGGGAGGAGCCCGGGGCGATGAAGCTAAGCGAGATCGCCGAGATCACGTCGGCCGTGCTCGAGGGCGACGGGAACCGAGAGATCAGCGGGCTCGCCGGCATCGAACAGGCCGGGCCCGGCGAGCTGACTTTTCTCTCGAATCCACGCTACCGCAGCCATTTGAAGACGACCCGCGCCGGAGCCATTTTTCTCGAGCCGGGGGTGCACGCGCCGGAGGGGTGCGGGGTCCTCCGAACGCCGTCGCCCTATCTCGCCTTCGCCCAGATCATTCCTCACTTCTGCGATGAGCCGCGCCCCGCGCCGGGGGTGCACGCAAGCGCCGTTGTGGATCCCTCCGCCCGCCTCGGTGCGGACGTTTCCATCGGCCCGAACGCAGTCATCGATGCCGAGGTCGTGGTGGGCGATCGAACCACTATCGGAGCGAATGCGACCGTTTACCGCGGCGCGAATATCGGATCGGACTGCAAGATTCATTCGAACGCGGTGGTGCGGGAGCGGGTCCGGCTTGGGAACCGCGTCATTCTCCAGAATGGCGCCGTGATCGGGGCGGATGGGTTCGGCTTCGCGCCCACCGGTGACAATCGTTACTTCAAGATGGTCCAGGCGGGCACCGTCGTGCTCGAGGACGACGTCGAGATAGGCGCCAACACGACTGTCGACCGTGCGACGGTGGGCGCGACAGTCATCGGGCGCGGAACAAAGCTCGACAACCTCGTTCAGATCGGCCACGGCTGCGAGGTGGGCGAGGACACGGTCCTCGCGGCGCAGACGGGGATAGCGGGGAGCACCAAGGTGGGATCGCGGGTCATGACCGGCGGGCAGACGGGAATTACGGGCCACGCGACCATTGGCGATGACGTCGTCTGCGCGGCAAAAACGGGGGTGGTGGGATCGGTGCCGAGCGGCGCCCAGGTCGCGGGCTTTCCGCAGGTCCCGATCGCGCGATGGCGGCGGCTGTACGCCGCCCTCAACTACCTGCCGGACGTTCTCCGACGGCTCAGGCGAATCGAGAAGAAGCTGGGAATCCGCCGGGAGGGCGACGAGCGTCGTTGAACCCGGCGGATTCCGCTGCTTCGTTCCCGGCGATCAGGAGGAGGGTGCTGCGCTCAGCTCCTCGTCGATGATCGTGGAGAAGGCCTCGAGGGGCTGCGCGCCCGACATGAAGCGGCCGTTGATGAAGAAGGCGGGCGTGCCGGTCACGCCAAGCGACTGGCCCTGGCTCATGTCCGCCGCGATCGCCTTCTGATACTTGTTCGAAGCCAGGCACGCGTCGAAGGCGGCCTCGTCGAGGGAGACTTCCTTCGCGTAGCGCTTGAAGTCCACGTCACTCAGCCCCTCGCCGCTGAACAGCTTGTCATGGTACTCCCAGTACTTCCCCAGTTCGCCGGCGCATCGCGCGGCCTGGGCGGCCGGCATCGCGCGCTGATGGAACGAGAGCGGGAAGTCCTTGAAAGCCATCTTCAGCTTGCCTTTGTATTTATCCTCGACCTGCTTGAGGGTGTCCTGAGAGCGTCGGCAGAACGGGCATTCGAAATCGCTGAACTCGACGATGGTGACCGTCGCATCGGGGTTGCCACGCACGGGCGCATCTCCCAGCTCGACCACGATCTTCGGGGCTTCCATGTAGACCACGACCTGGTTCTGCTCCTTCAGTTCCCGCATGTACGTCGCGAGCCGCTCCTGGCGGCCACGCTGGGCGAGAAACTGCTTGATCCGGTCTTTCATAACGTCGTACTCGCCGCGAAGGCGTTCCTTTTTCTCATCGAAGAACTTCTTCGTCGCCTCTTCGGTGGCCGGCGCGATCTTTCCGTCCACCTCGGCTGCCATCAACTCGTCCACGGTCTTGTTCGCTTTCGCCGCGGCTTTCTCCAGGAGCTTCTCATCGATGAGGTTATCCAGAGCAGCGCGCTTGGCCTCGTAGATCTGCGTCTCTATGCGCTTGAGATCGTTCGCCGCCGCCTGCTCCAGCTCCGCTGCGGTGATGGGCAGGTCGCCGATCTTCGCGACGACCGTGTCGTCCCCACCGGACTCCATCTGGGCGGCGGGCGTGCCGCCGGGCGACTCTCCGCCTTTTTCCTGCGCACCGCAGGCCGACACAGAGAAACCGGCGAGCCCGGCGAGCGCGAGCCAGGTCATCGCGCGAAACCAAAAAACCTTGCTGATCATGGAATGCATCCTCCTCGATAAATGTGAAGGGCCCGGGGCGGGGGTTCCTTCGGGGTGGTTCCCCGGGTCCGAGCGGCACATGATAGAGGATTGGGGCGCTCGGGAACAGGGGCCGCCCTGCCGGGAACCCGGGTCAATTGGACCTGCGTCGCGGGGCCCTGCCGGCCCCGGGGCCTGCGTCAGCCCGGGGCGCCTGGCTGAGCCGGCGAGCCGGCTGGAGGGGAGGGACGTTCAAGGCATGGCCGATCCCGCGCCCGCGGTGCTGCTTGCGGCAAAGGTCCCGATACTCGCCGGGCTCGGACTCCTGGCGTTTGCGCTCGGCATGACGGCGCTTCGCCGTCCGCTGGCGCTGCTCGCCGCGCGCCTCGACGTCCGCTCTGCGGCCCGGGCGGCGCTCGCCGCCGGCATCGTGATCTACCTCATCTGGATCGGCGGCGGGAGCCTGGTTCGTCATGGGCGGCTCGAAACGCAGACCTATGATCTCGGGAACGTCGAGCAGTCAATGTGGAATACCCTTCACGGCGACTTCTTCCGAATGACCACCGATCCGGAACTCGAGTCGAACATCCAGCTCGGAACTACCTACCCTGATCTACCGGACTCCCGCTGGGCCTTCCACGTGGAGCCGATCTTGCTCGCCGCCCTGCCGGTCTACGGTCTCTTTCCCAGAGCCGAGACGTTGCTGCTGCTCCAGACGCTGCTACTCGCCCTGGGCGCGATTCCCGTGTACATAGCCGCGGCCGACGTCCTCGGACGCCGCTCACTCGGGGTGGCCTTCGCCTGGGTCTACCTCCTGAGCCCCATGCTCCAGCGCGCGAACCTCTTCGAGTTTCATGCCTTCGTCCTGGCCGTCCCTTTTCTCCTCGGCGCCTTTGCGCTGGCCCGCAGGGACCGCGGCGCCTGGGCGATGGTCTGCGTGCTTCTCGCCCTCGCTTGCCGTGAGGACATTGTGGGCCCCGTAGCGATGCTCGGCCTCATCTGGCTGTTCGGGGGGCAGCGGCGCCTCGGCCTCGCCACGCTCGCCGTCGCGCTGATCTGGGGTGCGGTAGTCTTCAAGGTGATCCTGCCCGGCTTCAATCCCGACGGGTACATCTACACGAAGCGGCTTGCGCTGGCGGAAAGCCCGGGCGCGCTGGTGCGTCTGGCCTTCGAGCAGCCCGGACTGCTCGGCGGGTTCCTCACGCGGCCCGAACGGCTTGCTTACTACGCCTACCTCCTGCTCCCTTTCGCGGGCCTGCCGATCGCGGCGCCCCAGCTACTCGCTCTCGGCGCGCCGACGTTCATCGGGGTCATTTTCTCCACGCACGGTGAGGGACCGCTTCTCCTCGGCCACTACCACTATCACGCGCTCATCCTCGTGGGGCTCGTGCTCGGCGCGATGGGCGGCCTGGCGGCCGTCGCAGGGCGGCAGGACCCGGCGCGGCGCAAGCCCTTCGCCCTGGCTGCCGCGCTGGCGATGTTCGTTCTCGCCATTGGAACGGGGCTGACATGGCGTTCCGACGCTTTCACGCTGCCCCCCGGGAATCCGGCTCGCGAAGCCGCGGCCGCGAAGGCGCGCGCGCTGATTCCCCCCGGCGCGTCCGTCGCTGCCTCCTATGATCTCGGTGCGCAGGTGGCGGCGCGGCGTGATCTCTTCACTCTCTACTCGCCCAAGCTGGCAAACGCGGCGTATGTTTTCCTTTCGGATTGCCGGAAGCCCGGCTGCGACGGCCTGCCTCGCGATCGTTACGACGCGCTGATAGGGGCGATCCGGGACGACCCAGGCTACGAGGTGGCCTTCGAGGAGGCGGGGATCGTGCTGCTCAGGAAGCGGGAGGCGGGGCCTTGACCGGACTCGTGGACGCGCCCCTCGCGCGCTGGGAGCGTTGGTTTCTGCTGGCGGCACTCTCGCTGGGCGCCGCGCTCCGGCTCGCGTTTCTGTGGGAGTTCCGCGCCTCGCCGTTCTTCGACTTTCCGGTGCTCGATTCGCTCGAGTATCTGATGTGGGCGCGGGAGATCCAGGGAGGGCAGCTTCTCTGGGATCATGTGCACATTCACTCTCCGCTTTACCCCTACGTTCTTTCAGCGCTGCTGTCGGTTTCCGGGGACAGCCTTGCATTCGTCCGGGTCGTGCAGGCGCTCGGCGTTGGCCTTGGCAGCTGCGTGGTGTACTGGGCCATCGCCCGGCGCTGTGCCGGGCCTGTGGCCGGCGCCGTGGCCGTCGCGATCGGCGCCACGCTCTGGCCGCTTGTCTACCAGGATTCGGAGATCCTGGTTGAATCGCTTGTGCTGCTGTTGAACGGCGGCGCGCTTCTTTCCCTGATTCACGCCCGCGGAAGATCCGGCTGGCTGCTGGCGGCCGGCTTGCTTCTGGGGCTTTCCGCGGCGGCGCGCCCCAACGCGGCTGCCTTCGTCCCGCTCGCCGCGCTCTGGGCCGCGTGGGGGAAGGACGGTGGCCCTGCGCGCCGGAGGATCCTCCGGTTCGCGCTCGTCGGGCTCGGCGCCGCGCTCGTCATCGTTCCCATCGTTGCGCGCAACCATGCGGTCTCGGGCGCATGGGTGGCCCAGGCGAACACCTGGCTCGCCTTCTACGAAGGGAACAATCCGGAGGCCGACGGCACGGCAAACATGCGGGGCGGCCGGCCCTGGCAGCGGTTCGCCACGCTCGCGGAGCGGGAAGGGATCACGACCGTCGAGGGCAAGGATCGCTACTACCGCGGTCGGGCGCTTGACTGGTGGCGCGACCGGCCCGCCGATGCGCTGCGTCTGCTGGGAAAGAAGATCTACCTTGTCTGGTGCGCCTACGAGACGCGCACGAGCCTGAACACCTACTACTTTCGCGATCTCTCCCGCGTGCTATCGCTGCCCTGGCCCGGCTTCGGGCTGCTCACGCCGCTGGCGCTTCTTGGCGTGCTCGCCTCAGCCTTGCGGCGGCGCCGCGAGACGACGCTGCTCGTTGTCTATGCCTTCACTTACACCCTCGCGACCGCCGCCTTCATGGCGGGCGGCCGCTATCGAATCCCGATCGCCGCCGCCGCGATCCCCCTGGCCGGAGTCGGGGTGGCCTGGCTCGTCGAGGCCGCGCGCGGGGGACGGCGAGGGCTCGCGGCGGCGGGGATCGCAGGAGTCCTCCTGCTCGTCACCGCCTTCCGGTTTGTGCCGGCGGACGTCGTCATCCGCGAATACGGCGACGAGCGTTACAATCTCGGAACCATCCTGATGGCCCTCGGGCGAACCGACGAGGCGGAGGCGGCGCTCCGGAAAGCCCGGATCGATCGCCCCGTGGACGGCCGCATCCCGAACAACCTCGGAGTGATCATGCTCAAGACCGGCCGCGTTCCGGAAAGCCTGCCGCTGTTCCGCGACGCGGTGCGCCTCTATCCGGAACTGGCGGAAGCCTGGAGCAATCTCGGCACGGCGGCCGCCGCGACCGGTCTTCCTGACGAGGCCCGGCGAGCCTACGAGACATCCCTCGGCCTCGCATCAGAGAACGGCATGACCCATCTGGCTTACGGCCTCTTCCTCTATGATCAGGGAAACGCGGACGCCGGGCGGGCCCACATTGCGATGGCGCAGGGATTTGGCGCTCCGCTCACGCCGAAGGCGCGCGCAATTCTCGCGGGCCCCGGCGCGCAGAGGTAGATCGCGCGGGCGCGCCGAACCTCGGTGCTTTCCTTGACAGCCCTCCGTCCGACTCCCTACATTGGTTTTTCCCGGCGGTGGCGAAGCTTCGCGGCGCGACCGGGAGGTTCGTGAGGGGGATCGGAGCGCACGCACCATGGGGCGGAGCGATAAGGGGGAGGGGGGTGACGGCTTCAACACCCCCTTCCGGAAGCTTGCCGGCCGGCTTGCGCGCCGGAAGAAAGAGCCCGAGCGGCCGGCAGAGCGCGAGCTTTCACCGACCAGCGATTCGCCCCCGGGCGGCCGGCCCGAGGACGAGAGCGATCTCTTCGCCCGGGCGATGAGCGGCGTAACCCCTCTCGAGGGGCGCGATGAACGGCGTCCGGCGCCAGCCCCGCCGCGCGCCCTCGCCGGCGATTTGCCTTCGCCCGATCCCGACGCCGAGGCCTACGACACTCTTTCGAAGTTCGTCGCCGGTGAAATCCCCTTCGATATCGCCGATACCGACGAGTACGTCGAGGGATACGTTGAAGGCTTTGACCGGCGCGTGCTTGGCAAGCTGCGCCGGGGAGAGTTCTCCGTGCAGGCCCACCTGGACCTGCACAACATGTCCCGCGCAGAAGCCCGGTCCTCCGTCGAGAGCTTCGTGACCGAATCGCTCGGGGCGGGCCTCCGGTGTGTGCTCATCGTTCATGGCCGTGGGCACCACTCTCCCGATCAGATCCCGGTACTCAAGAACATGCTCCGGGCCTGGCTGTCCCGCGGCAGGATCGGGCGCGCCG
>JAUYMQ010000408.1 GCA_030698575.1 Deltaproteobacteria bacterium | reverse complement strand
CGGCTTTAGCCGGTCTGCCGGGGTGCGCTGATCGCCAGTATCCGGGATCAACGGGCCATGGGCAGACGGGATGGCGGTCGCTCATGGCCTTCGTGTTTGCCCTGCAGGATATCGAGGCCATAGGCGCACGCCAGCCCTATGGCCTTTTGTATTTAGCCCGGCGCCCGCCGCCCATGCAGCGCGAGGCGCCCGGCCCCCGGGAACCACAACCCAGGCAAGCAGCGTTCCCGTCTGCGGATCCGCGAAGGAGGATGGAAAGATGATTGTCGTCATGAAGGCGGGGGCGACGAACGAGCAGATCGACGGAGTCATAGGGCGCGTGGAGGAGCTGGGCTACCGGGCCCATCTCATCCGCGGCGTCGAGCGCACGGTCGTCGGTTGCGTCGGCGACGAGCGCCAGGACAAGTCGATTATCGCCGAAATGCTCCCCTCAATGGCGGGCGTCGAGCGCGTGATGCCCATTCTGGAGCCCTACAAGCTGGCGAGCCGCGAGGTTCGCGCCGAGACCACCGTGGTCCGTATCAACGACCAGGTGACCGTGGGCGGCAACACGCTCGCGATCATGGCCGGGCCCTGCTCGGTCGAGGGGCGCGAGCAGCTCCTCGAAGTTGCCCGGGCGGTGAAGGAGGCCGGCGCCAACATCCTCCGGGGCGGCGCATTCAAGCCGCGCACCAGCCCCTACTCCTTCCAGGGGCTCGAGGCCGAAGGGCTGAAGCTGCTGGCGGAGGCCCGCGACGAGACGGGATTGCCGGTGGTCACGGAGATCATGGATCCCCACGACGTCGGCATCGTGAGCGAGTACTCCGACATCATCCAGGTGGGTGCGCGCAACGTCCAGAACTTCGCGCTGCTGAAAAAGCTCGGCAAGGCCAACAAGCCCGTGCTGCTCAAGCGCGGCATGTCCACCAGCATCAAGGAGTGGCTGCAATCGGCCGAGTACATCCTCTCCGAGGGCAACCCCAACGTCATCCTCTGCGAGCGCGGCATTCGCACCTTCGAGACGGCCACACGCAACACGCTCGATCTCAACGCCGTGCCCGTTCTGAAGGAGAAGACGCACCTCCCCGTTATCGTCGACCCGAGTCATGGCACCGGTTACTACCAGTACGTGACGCCGATGGCCTTCGCCGGCATCGCCTGCGGCGCCGACGGCCTGATGATCGAGGTGCACCCGCATCCCGACAAGGCCTGGAGCGACGGTGGACAGTCGCTGACGCCGAAGAACTTCAAGAAGCTCCTGACGGGGCTCAAGGCGTTCGCCGAGGCGGCGGGCCGCAGCCTCTGACATGCGGGGCCGGAACGGCCTCGCATGTCATTGCGAGGAGCGAAGCGACGAAGCAATCCCCCTGTTCGTGGAGTTGCCTGGGGGGTTGCTTCGTCGCTGCACTTCAGAAGTTTCTCGGCCCGCGCTTCGCGCGGGGCCTCGGGCCTCGCAATGACATACGGGGCGGTGTCGTGGACGCACCGCGGGGCATGTGATAGCTTTCGGCGCTCCGGACCGAGGATTTCTCCTCCACCGCCCCGCGGCAACCCATGGCCCAGCAGAGCTACAAGGACACGCTCAATCTTCCGCGCACCGACTTCCCGATGAAGGCGAATCTTGCCCAGCGGGAGCCGGAGATGCTCGCCCGCTGGGACGAGATGGGGCTCTACGCCCGCATCATCGAGGCGAACGCCTCCAAACCGCCCTTCATTCTTCACGACGGTCCGCCCTACGCGAACGGGCGGATCCACCACGGCCACATCCTCAACAAGATTCTCAAGGACATCATCGTGAAGGCCAAGAACATGGCCGGCTTCCGGGCCGAGTACGTCCCGGGCTGGGACTGCCACGGCCTTCCGATCGAGCACCAGGTCGACAAGGAGCTGGGTCCGCGGAAAACGCAAATGAGCACCCGCGAGATCCGCGAGGCCTGCCGGGCCTACGCCGACAAGTACGTCGACATCCAGCGCGAGGAATTCAGGCGCCTCGGTGTGCTCGGGCAGTGGGAAGACCCCTATCTCACGACCGAGCCCGGGTACGAAGCCGCCGAGGTGCGCGAGCTGGCGAAAATCGCCGTTGCTGGTGGCCTGTACCGCGGCAAGAAGCCGGTGCACTGGTGCTGGTCCTGCAAGACCGCGCTGGCCGAGGCCGAGGTGGAGTACGAGCCGCACGCTTCACCGTCGGTTTACGTGAAGTTCCCGCTGGCCAGGACCCAGGTGAAGATCGAGGATCGCGTGCCGGCGCTGAAGGGAAAGGATGTGTCCATCGTTATCTGGACTACCACCCCCTGGACGCTGCCGGCCAACCTCGCCATCGCGCTCCATCCCGATCTCCCTTACGTGGCGGTAGAGGCGGCCGGCGAGGTCTACATCGTCGCCGAGGGGCTCCTCGAACGGGTCGCCAAGGACGTGGGGTGGGAAGAGACGCGGGTCGTGGCGCGGTTCGCGGGGCGCGACCTGGAGGGCCTCGAGGCGAAGCGTCCCTGGGACAACCTGGGCTCGTTCATCGTGACTGGCAACCACGTGACCCTCGAGGCGGGCACGGGCGCCGTGCACACCGCGCCGGGGCACGGCCAGGAGGACTACGAGATTGGCGTGGCCCGCGGACTGGACATCCTGACGCCGGTCGATGCGGCCGGCCGATTCACGAACGATCCACACGTCAGGAAAGACTGGCAGGGGTTGTTCGTCTTCGACGCCAACGCGCCCATCGTCGATCACATGAAGCGGATCGGTGCGCTGCTGGGCTTGCAGACCCTCGAGCACAGCTACCCGCACTGCTGGCGCTGCAAGAACCCGGTGATCTTCCGCGCCAC
>JAUYMQ010000396.1 GCA_030698575.1 Deltaproteobacteria bacterium | reverse complement strand
ACGGGCAGCCAGCGCATCAGCCACGAGAACCTGTAGCTGCGCGACAAGGGCTACGTCGAGAAGGTCGAGAGCTGGGTCGCAGCACAGAGCAGGCTGCCGGAAGAGCCCATCCCGCCGATGTGCACGCCGTTCCGGATGCGGGGCCTGGAACTCAGCAACCGCGTGGTCATGTCGCCCATGGCGATGTATTCCTGCAAGGACGGGCTGCCCGACGACTTCTACCTCGTGCACCTGGGCGCGCGCGCGCTGGGCGGCGCCGGGCTGGTGTTCACCGAGATGACCTGCGTCGCGCCGCGCGCCCGGATATCCCCCGGATGCGCCGGCATCTGGAATGCCGCGCAGTCTGGGTCGTGGAAGCGCATCGTCGATTTCGCGCACTCGAACAGTTCCGCGAAAATCGGCCTGCAGCTCGGCCACGCAGGTCCCAAGGGCTCGACGCAGCTTGGCTGGGAGGAGGCGGACGAGCCGCTCAAAGACGGCAACTGGCCGGTCATTGCCGCCTCCGCTGTCCGCTACGGGCCGAATAACCAGGTGCCGCGCGCGATGACGCGGGAGGACATGGACCGCGTCACCGAGCAGTTCGCGGAAGCCGCGCAGCGCGGCGCGGGTTGCGGCTTCGACATGCTGGAACTGCACTGCGCGCACGGGTATCTGCTGTCTTCGTTCATCTGCCCGCTCACGAACAAGCGCACGGACGATTACGGCGGGCCGCTCGCGAACCGCATGCGCTACCCGCTGGAGTTCCTCCGCGCGGTGCGCGCCGCGTGGCCCGGCGACAGGCCGATCTCGGTGCGGATCTCGGCGCACGACTGGGCCCCGGGGGGGAATACGCCGGACGACGCGGTCGCGATCGCGAGAATGCTGAAGGATGCGGGGGCGGACATGGTGGACGTGTCTTCCGGCCAGACCACGCGCGAGGCGCAGCCGGTTTACGGGAGGATGTACCAGACGCCGTTTTCGGACCGGATAAGGAATGAGGTGGGGATTGCGACGATTGCGGTCGGGAACATCTTCGAGGCAGACCACGTCAACAGCATCATCGCGGCGGGGAGGGCGGATCTGTGCGCGATTGCAAGGCCGCACCTCGCCGACCCGTTCTGGACCCTGCACGCGGCGGCGCAGCAGGGGTTCACCAAACTCGACTGGCCAAAGCAGTATCTATCAGGCAAGGCGCAACTGGAGAGAAACCTCGCGCGCGCGGCCCAGATGGCGTTGGGGGCTTGAACAGATTCCAATGCGGCCGGGCGCGTGCAACCGGCCGCAGCCGCCGTCGATGTCCTGCCCCGCCGACTGGCGCATCCCGGATCACCTGGCGCAATGCCCGCGGGTGCTGATTCGGCGCGATATCGCTGCCGTCAGCCAGAGGCGCAAACAGAGTAGGATACAAAGCTTTTTCGCCCGACCGGGGACTTTGCGGGTCCCACCGGGCTGCGGCGGTTGTCAGGGACAAGCACCATTGTGAACGCGGTACGCAGAATCTGGATCGGTTGCACCATCGCGCTATGCGCGTGGCTCATGGCCGCAGGCAGCGCCGGCGCGCTGACCGACCCGCTGTGGAGCGTCGATCCGCGTCCGCCGGGCCCGTACCCGGTCGGGTGCAGCGACGTCGCGCAGGACTTTGTGTTCGCGCCGGGTGACAACGATCGCGCCAACTATTGGGAGGGGATGAGTATCGGCGGCCAGGGGCATTACGTCACCCAATTGCTGGTGGAGCCGCAGGGGACACTCACCTATGACGTCAACGTGCCCGATGTACGCGGCCTGTTCACGACGTTTGCGGGGCAACCCGTGCCTTACGCCGCGATCGTGTGTTATCCCACGTCGGCCGACAATGCGCGGCCCGACTATCCTTACGATGCGGCGCTTACCAAGTTTGTCCCCAGGATGCAGCGCGGCAGCGAGCCGCCACTGTGGGCGGATGCCAGTGCCCGGTATCCCGTTCTGCTGTATTCGCACGGGCTGTCCGGGAGTCCGATGTCAGGCGAGTATTTGGAGACGATTACGTTGTTTGCCAGTTACGGTTACGTGGTCGTCGCGCCGTTTCATGGCGACGGGCGCTTTGCCGACGTGAGCATCGACAGCCTGTCGGACCTGGTGAATTTGTTCTTCGGAGGCGAACTGCGGGAGGTGGTCGAGCTGCAAGCCATTCGCCCGCTTTCCCTGCAATCCGCGCTGGATGCGCTGCTCGCCGATCCGAACTATCGTGATCACGTCGACCCCGGGCGGGTGGCCGGGTTCGGCATAAGCCTCGGCGGCGAGTCGCTGCTGCTGGTTTCCGGCGCCCGATTGACCACGGATTTCGCCAACCTTCAGTCCACGCAAGTGATGAGCGACCCGCGGCTCAAGGCGATCAGCGGCTACGTTCCGTATTTCGGGCAGCGGCTGCTGCCGGCGTTCGGGGACGACCAGCAAGGTGTCGACGGCATGACCGTGCCGTTTCTCGGCATCGTCGGCATGGCCGACGAAACCGCTCCGCTCTTGCTCACCGAGCAGGGCGTGAACAGGATGCTGGGCGCGCGCTACGTGGTCGCTTTCGACGGCCTGACGCATGACCTGGTGCTCGCCGATCTGCCGGATATCGTGACCTGGACGCTCACATTTTTCGACGCCTATCTGGACAACAGCGCGGCGGCCCGCGCGCAGATCGCGCGCATGAACGAGGTCAAAGGCGGCGCGGCCGATTCGGTGCGTATCGCCTACACGCCGCCGCTTTCGCCCGCGAACGGCGAGCAGATGCCTGTTTACCGCTTTGTCAACATGAATACGGGCGAACATTTTTATACGATCAATGAGGCCGAAAGGAACGCCGTGGTACAGAACTACAACTGGTTCCGGTATGAGGGGATCGGCTTCTATGCTTATCCGATCCAACAGCCCGGTACGCTGCCTGTCCACCGTTTCGTCAACACGAATGCAGGTGACCATTTTTATACGATCAATGAATCGGAAAAAGACACCGTGATCCGGGACTACAACTGGTTCCGGTACGAGGGGATCGGCTTCTATGCTTATCCGATCAAACAGCCCGGTACGCTGCCTGTCCACCGCTTCGTCAACATGAATGCGGGTGACCATTTTTATACGATCAATGAAGCAGAGAAAGACGCCGTGATCCAGAACTACGGCTGGTTCGGGTATGAAGGAATCGGGTTCTATGCTTATCCCTCACCTTGATTTTCCTGATGGAGGGGCGGGAAACCCGAACCACGCGGCGACACCCGCGCTCCTTCGCTTGCGGGCAAACGCCGCCCGCGCTTTTCGCGCCGCGTATTCTTCCAGAATCCGGCGTTTACCGCGGCTGTCGTGTTAGCTTGTTGTTCACGACCTTGACCTGGTCGCCGACCTTGTAGCTGGTCGGAGACGGTGCCGCACTCCTTGCACGCCGCGTAGGACGTCTCGGCAAATCAGACCGAAACCCTCGCCGGTAGCCGATCTCCGCGAAATCGCCCTCGCTGAGCCTGTGCCGGTCACCACTGCCGGGATAGAATCCGGCCGGAGGCCAGGACAGAGAGGAGAGCACGTGTCCCGAGAGCATTTGGATGGGAGGGAGTTCCGCAGGGCGCTGGGATGTTTC
>JAUYMQ010000367.1 GCA_030698575.1 Deltaproteobacteria bacterium | reverse complement strand
CTGCGCGAGTTTCGCCAGCTCGTTCGCCTAGTTCGCGGCGGGTTGTGGGCGGTCGCTTGGGCAACGCTGTTATCTGTCGGAGGAAATGGCCCGTTCGAATTCGCGGAACTTCTCTGCGTGTCCTTCCAAGACGCACCAGCGCAGGACGGCGTCGACATCGACTTCGTCTGCCTTCGCGTGAGCCACGGCCAAGGCTTGTTCGAGCGCACCCCGGTCGTTCCAGAAGAGGAAACCGGCCAGACGATCGCGGCAGCAGTCCGTCGGAGTTGTAATGTGGAGCAGCATGTCATTGCGGGTGAGGGTTGCCCATGCCGTGATCAGATCGCGGCCGATTGCCAGCGGTCCGCGCGGGAATTCGAGCAACAGCGGGTTGACATCGTGGACGTAATGACCACCGTCGATTCGGTAACCGAGCGATTCGAGGGCCGAAGACGCATCCGAATCGCTTGCGCGAAACTGCACGACGAAGTCGAGGTCGGCCGATTGATACGCCTGGGGGGCGTACACGGTGGCGGCGCTCCCCCCGGTGAGAACGGCGGTCACGCCGGCACGGTCGAGCGCCGTGCAGACGACGAACGCGACCTCGGCCAGGCTGCTCGACGCGGTGATGATCACAGCGGTTTTCCCGCACGTCGTGGCCGGGAGCGGCGGCGCGCGGCGGCGGCGCGCAACTCGGGCTCCGCCTCCGCCAGGCGCAAGAGGAGTTCCCGGAGTTCCTTGTACGCATAGTATCGCGGATCCAGGGACACCCGCCTCGAGCTTCCCACCCGCCGGGTGGCGAAGACCCCTTCCTTGTCGAGGGCGTCCACGATGGTCTGGACCGAATAGAGCGGGGCCTCCAGGAGGCGGGCCAGCTCGGTCGGGTAGGTTTCCCCTAGAAGCGCCGTCATGACAAGCACTTGCGTGCGGCGCTCGCTCCCCAGCAGCTTCTGTTTCGTGTCGCTCATGCCCTCAGTATTACCAAGATATATTGGTTTGTCAACCAACAATTATTGGTTACTAAGGGGCAGCAGCTGCCGCGTTCATGCGGTTTCGGGGGTGCCCGCAGGTCCGTTAGAGGGTCAGGAGTGGCGCTCGATCGACGCGTCGATACGATCGAGGTCGGCGCGTGCGCCGAGGCGCGCGAACACCGCGCGTGCGGTGCGGGCCTCGAGGTTGGCGAGGTCGTTGTCACCGGTGCTCCAGTACGCGTCCGCCTTGAGCGCCCGTGTGCGCGCGTCGTCGTAGGGCATGTCCGCCGCCTTCCAGTGAGAACACGCTCCGGTCAGCGCAGTGAGCGCTTCTTCGGCGTTTCCTTGGGCGAGTTTCACGGCGCCGGCAGCATGGGCTGCGTGCCCTAAGAACACGATTGACGCGTAGCCGTCGGCCAGTGACTGCAACTCGTCCGCACGCGTTCGCGCGGTGTCGATGCGGCCGGCGGCCAGCGCGATCTCGACGCCAGCGGGTAACAGTTTGATGCGATCCAGCGCAATGAGGTCCGCAGACAGGGCGCGGTCGATCAGCGCGCGCGACGCCTCGACGTTGCCCTGAGCCAGCCGCAGGAGCGCCAGCCCGGGGTCGGGTTGACGGCCGCGCTGGTGAGCTTCCTGGAAACTGGTCTCGGCGTCTCCGAACTCGCCGCGCCGAGTTCGGATTTCTCCCATCAGATAAAACGCTTCACCGGCGACAGCAGGAAGGTAGCCATCGCTATTCTCGATGGCGCGCTCAGCTTCACCTTGGGCGTCCTTCCAGTCTCCGCGCACACGCATCACGACGGCTCGATGCACGCTGCAGATGCCGTGAAACCCCGACTCGCTGTGAGGTTCACACCAGCGCACAGCGCTGTCGCTCCATTCGCCGGCGCGGCGGTAGTCGGCGATGCGGTCGCACATCGAAATCATGTTGCAGTAGGTCGAGCCAACGACCATGGACGACAACTCGCCGGACATAGCCAGCGACATCGCTTCCTCGATCAGCTCCATGCCCTCGGTCACCTGATTCTTCAGCACCAGCGCCCGCCCGCGATCCTGAAGCGCAAGCGCCCGCAGATCGGAATCGCCATGGCGCTCTGCAAAGGCCATCGCGGTAGCCGCGAACTCCATTGCGGCATCGAGTTCTATATCGGCCTCGATCGCGATCTGCGCTTTCGCTCGGGCGAGATAGCCGTTCTCCACCGCATCGGGGAGATTCGCCAGAAGATTCTCTGCGCGTTTCAGCCACCCATTGCACACCGAACGCTGGCCGCTCCCGAGCGCGACGTGAGACAGCTCGATCGCAATCCGGGCGGCGTCGGCGGGTCGGTCGGCACAGACGTACTTCGCATGCGCCCTCTCCCAGGCCTCGTTTGCGCCCTCGGTGTGTCTTGTCCACTGTCCGGCGAGTCCCATGCCCTCGAGGTCCTGAGCAGAGAGGTCGACCTCGGCATCGGCTTCGCAGTACGCGGTAAACGCCCGACTCCAGTCGTAGCGGGCGAGGGCCTCGCGCGCCCGCACAAGCGCGTCTCCCGATCGCATGGGCGCGGTCGCGTCGGCAGGAGTGATCGAGCGCAACTTGTCGAGTGCGGCGACCACCTCGTCCATCGACGCGAAGCGCGCGCCGGCGTCCTTTTCCAGCATGCGGTGGATGATTACCGCCAGCGCATCCGGGACATCGGGGCGGAGCGTCTGAACGGGCGCCGGATCTTCGTTTATGATGAGATACAACTGCGCCGAATCGTGGTCGGCACTGAACGCCCGGCGCCCCGTCACCATCTCGTACAGGACCGCGCCCAGCGACCAAATGTCTGTGCGGTGGTCGACGTTGTGCCCCTTCGCCTGCTCGGGCGACATGTAGGCAATCGTCCCCACCGTCGTTCCTTCTCTCGTCAACGCGGTTTCGCTCGAGAGCTTGGCCAGACCGAAGTCGACGATCT
>JAUYMQ010000432.1 GCA_030698575.1 Deltaproteobacteria bacterium | reverse complement strand
CCTTGTAGGTCTTGAAGAAGTGCTCGATCTCCTTAAGGAGATGGGGCGGCAGGTCGGCCATGCGCTCGATCTTGTTCCAGAGCGGGTCTTGCAGGGGCACGCAAAGGATCTTCGCGTCGGGGCCCTTTTCGTCCCACATCTTGAAGAGCGCGACGGGCTTCACGTCGATGAGACAGCCCGGAAAGGTGGGCTCCCAGACCAGCACCAGAGCATCGAGTGCGTCCCCGTCCTCGGCAAGCGTGTCGAGGATATAGTCGTAATCGCTTGGATAGTGCATCGCCGAAAAGAGCATTCGGTCGAACTTGATGGCCCCCGCCTCCTTGTCGAACTCGTACTTGTTGCGGCTGCCCTTGGGTACCTCGATCTTCACCCTGAGCATGGCTTGCCTCTCTTGGCGCCCGCGCCGGGAGTCGCTTGAAGCCCCTTCCCGGGGGCAGGTGGGGACATAAAAGCAGTTGTTGATCACCGACCTTACGCGCCCTACCATTGCACCGCCGCGCCCCCGGGGTTCGAAACGGAGAGTCGCCCCGGATGGCGCGGCGGAGCTATTGTAGCCGACGGCCGGAGTCGCGGTAGGAAGAAACTCGGCCGCCGGTCTTCCCTCCCCGACAGAGAGGCACCGATGAGCTGGCTTGCCGAACCCGAGGCCTGGATCGCCCTGGCGACCCTCACCGCCATCGAGATCGTCCTGGGCATCGACAACATCATCTTCATATCGATTCTCGCCGGAAAGCTCCCTCCCGCGCAGCGCGCGCGGGCGCGGACGGTCGGCCTCGGGCTCGCGATGTTCGCGCGCATCGCGCTGCTGCTCTCGCTCACATGGATCATGCGCCTCACCACCCCGCTGATGACGATCCTCGGCAATGACATCTCGGGGCGCGATCTCATCCTCATCGGCGGAGGGCTGTTCCTTCTCGGCAAGAGCACGGTGGAGATTCACGACAATCTCGAAGGCCAGGAGCATCACACCGGAGGAACGGGCCGCGCCGGCTTCTCGGCCGTCATCTTCCAGATTCTGATCATGGACGTGATCTTCTCTCTCGACTCCGTGATCACGGCCATCGGACTCGCGCAGCAGATTTCCGTCATGGTCCTCGCCATCGTCATCGCCGTCGGGGTCATGATGTTCTCCGCCCGGGCGATCAGTGAATTCATCGACGCGCACCCCACGCTCAAGGTCCTGGCGCTGAGCTTCCTGCTCCTCATCGGCGTCGCGCTCATGGGCGAAGGGTTCGACCTGCACATTCCCAAGGGGTACATCTACTTCGCGATGGCGTTTTCGGTCGGGGTGGAGATGCTCAACATGCGGCTGCGCGGGAGGGAAGCCAGGCCCGTCCGGCTGCGACGGCACATTCCCGGTCAGGCCGGCTGAGTTCACGGAAGTCGCGGCCACCGCGCGAGAGGGCGAGAGGGGAAGATGGGCGAATCTGAAGCAAGCGATCCGTCACACCGAGGCCGGCTCTGGCCGCTCGCGGTGGGCGCCATCGGCGTCGTCTACGGCGACATCGGCACGAGCCCGCTCTACGCCTTTCGCGAATGCTTCTCCACCAGATACGGGCTCCAGCCCACCGAGGAAAACATCCTTGGCCTCCTGTCCCTCATCTTCTGGTCTCTCGTTCTCGTTGTTTCAGTCAAGTACATCGGTTACCTGATGACCGCGGACAACCGGGGCGAGGGGGGCATCCTCGCGCTCATGACCCTGGTGCTGCCGAAGTTTCCGCGGGGCGGGAGAATTCGGTACCTGATGCTGTCGGCCGGGATACTCGGCGCCGCGCTTTTCTACGGCGACGCGATGATCACGCCCGCCATCTCGGTCCTGAGCGCCCTCGAGGGGCTCGAGGTCGCCGCGCCGCTCCTGGATCCCTTCGTGATTCCGCTGGCCATCGTGGTCCTCCTGGTGCTGTTCGCCATCCAGCGGCGGGGCACCGGCGCGGTCGGCGCCCTGTTCGGGCCGATCATGGTGACGTGGTTCGGCGTGCTGGCGCTGCTCGGCGCCCGTCAGGTCGCCGCGGCCCCCGCCGTGCTGGCGGCAATCGATCCGCGGCATGCGGGAAGGTTCTTCCTCGAGAACGGCAGCGCGGGGTTCCTGACCCTCGGGGCGGTCTTTCTCGTCGTAACGGGCGGGGAGGCGCTCTATGCCGACATGGGGCATTTCGGCAAACGGGCCATCCGGTTCGCGTGGTTCGCTCTCGTGCTGCCGAGCCTGCTTCTGAACTACTTCGGACAGGCGGCGCTGATCCTGGCGGACCCCGCATCGGCGCGCAGCCCCTTCTACCTGCTGGCGCCCGCCTGGGCGCTCTACCCGCTCATCGGGCTGGCGACCGCCGCGAGCGTGATCGCATCACAGGCGGTCATTTCCGGCGCCTTCTCGATCACACGCCAGGCGATCCAGCTCGGCTATTGCCCCCGCATGGTGGTGCGCCACTCGTCCGAGAAGGAGCGCGGGCAGGTTTACGTGCCCTGGATCAACTGGTTCCTCCTGATAGCCAGTGTCGGACTCATTCTCGGTTTCGGAGAATCCAGCGGTCTGGCCGCCGCCTACGGCGCGGCGGTCGTGATGACGATGCTCCTGACAACGCTCATCGCGTTCGCCCGGAGCGGCTTTCGACTTGGATGGCGAGGCGCCGGACTGACGTTCGTGCTCTTGATCTTTCTCGTGATCGACACCTCTTTCTTCAGCGCGAACGTCGCCAAGGCCGCGGACGGCGCCTGGCTTCCGCTCCTGGTCGGTTCTCTTCTCGCGCTCCTGATGATCACCTGGAACCGCGGGCGCCGGATGCTGAGAGAACGGATCCAAACGGAAAAACTCTCCGTCGAGCTGCTGCTCGAAGACATCGCGCGGAACGCCGTCACCACCGGCCCCGGAACGGCGGTGTTCATGGACGCGAGCGCGGAGGGCGTGCCGCGCACGCTGCTGCACAACCTGAAGCACAACAGAGTGCTGCACGAGCGCATTATTCTGTTGACGATCCTGACGGCCGACGTGCCGCGCGTCGCGGT
>JAUYMQ010000363.1 GCA_030698575.1 Deltaproteobacteria bacterium | reverse complement strand
GGACGGCGGAGCCGTTGACGCCGCCGTCCTGGCAATCGTCGGGCGACTCCACGAGACGAAGCTGGCCACCCGGGATCGCCGGCACTTCGGCCTGCTGCGTCCGCGGCACGTGGACGCCCTCCGGCTCCTGCCAGAGTAAGTCGAAGTCGCGCCAGTGCCCCCCCGTCTCTCAAGCAGCGCACCGTCTCGAGCTCCGTGTGATAGTCGGAGATCCTGCAGGACCGAGGCGGCCGCCGGCATCGGGCGGGTTACTCTGGGGCGTATCGAGTGCAGCTGTTCAGCTGCCGTCCAGGTCACCCGCGCTAGCAGCCAGAAGCAATAGGTTAGTGACGGGTCTCCTTTTAGCTGGAGGAGCCACTCGTCCGCAGCGATCGCAGTGGCTCGGGAAACAGCTTCGGCGTTGCCTGGCGAGCCCTCCAGAAGCGCGACAACCTGCTTCCAGCGGAGATACTTTGGAAGTCGGCCTAGCCTAGTATGTCCCAACTTACAGAACTGCGATTCAGAAATCGTCGCGCTATTGACGTCAAGGCAACCTCGCCTCTCCGCGCCACAAAGTAGCGATAGCCTGCCCAACTAGTTCAGCACGCTTCTCCAAAAAGGCCTCGTAATCCGTCTTGATGTTCTGTGCCCGAACCACGGCATGCAATTCGTCGGCATATCCACCGACGTTGAGGCTGTCGAAAGGAGCGGCGTGCGTTTTCAATCTCCAACGGATTTCAGGTTCCCCGAGCGTAGCTTTGTCGATCCGCTCCCTGAGGTAGTCCAACGGCTCCTTAGCAGCGATCTTTCGATTGGTGTGCCAGGTAATGAGAACACAATTCAAGGCGCGAGAGGACTCCGATTCAGCCAACTTGCCGTCGTCCATCAGAAGCGAATCAGGAAACAAATGATGGTACTCTCGCTTTTTCACCGAGTCTCTGGTTGCGGGCCGGTCGTCCGCCAGATCGTGCCCCCCACCCCGTAAGGATACGGCCAGAATGCCTCGTGCCAGGATGTCTCGTCCCTTCGGCCAGGAAGCGCTTTTCAGTTCCTCCAACGTGGGTGGCGGGTATTCTGTCTCGTCAAAGACTGGAACGCTGGTTTCAGTTGCCTCTTTCCTCAGGATAGAGCGCAGCCCCCGAAAGTCCTGGAGGGCTCGGGTACTCGCTGCGTTCTCGTAGCGGCGCGTTAAGAACGATCTCCAAAGGTACTTCCTTAGCAGGGTTCGCCCTTGGCCGTGCTCGTCGAGAGACCTCGGCATTAGACTCCAGAGAGCGGAAATGACTGACACTACCATTACAGTAGGCAGTCGTTGTTTGTCGAAGACTCGCTCCTCTTCGAGAAAAGACAGAGCACCTTCAACCCCGATCGCGAGTTCGTTCCATTCCTCGAATACCCTCTTTAGGTCCAGCCGAAAGAAACTCGCCTCGGTGGGTGGTCTATCCTGCCGGAACGCCGCTACGCTCAAGAGGAGGTCGCCCGGTTCCATGTAGTCTGCTAGTGTCGGCGCTCTCCGCCGAAGGTCTGCTTCGAGGTCGCGCAACGATTGTCCGGTGGTTGCCTCTCCCTGGGCAACGAGAATGTCGAAGGGCGTCAATTCAACTGAAGTCGTGTTCAATTTGACGAAGACCTTGATGGCGACGTGAGGAGGTGTTTCGACCGGAAGTGACAGGAAAGGAATATTGAAATTGGTGACGTGCTCTTTCAATGAAAAAACTCGCGCCATGAGGTCCCTGCTTAGGCCAAGGTCGCCCTTTGTCGCCTCGTCGCACCACGCAGTGATCTGTTTCCCTAGGTCACCGGGTTGCAGGAGGCGAAAGGGAACAAGACCGCGACCATATTGCTCAACTGGACTGTCAGTCCACATGGGGTATCTCTGGCCGTTTCGAGTCCAGCGGCCTATCCCGCATACGACCCGCGGCTCACGCTCCTCATCCTCGGCCTTTTCTTCATCCACGAAGGCGAAGTAGCTTCTATCGTCGTACAAGTCATGCAATGAACGCCAGAGGGCAGTTAGTCGCTGCTGTCCATCCAGCAAGTGTTCGCTTGCCCTCTCGATCGGCTTCGGCGCGCCAGGCATTGGCCGGCTGATGAACTGCTCTCTGTCCCCTACTTCAAGAACCAGTGCAGCCCCTCCCGGCAGCCCGCGCAGGACACTTTCGAGCAACGATGTGACCTCGGAATGGGTCCAAGATTCCAGGCGTTGGAATCTTGGCAATCGTACCTGGCCTGTTCGGATGCGATTGAACCAGTCGGGAACGTATCGGTTTCTTGCTTCCATCTCTATCCTTAGTCGAACCCCCTCTCTGTAGTTTGGCGGCCTGTGGGAGATGTCGTCCTGCCGCTAACATCCTAGTCCGCCGCCCCTTCCTCGACTCTCACGCTCTCAGTGAGTCCGATGTCGTCAATCGCCTGGCGAAGGTCTAACTCCAACTGCCTCGCACCCTGTGAATCTACCGTTACAGACAGTTCCACCCTGAGCTTGAGGTCCGAGCCGGTGCGTAACTTCGGGATGACCCGCGTGCCGAACCGATTCCACACTTCCGGTGTAATCGAGCCGAAGAGTCTCAGCGTGCGGTTCAAGACCGGGGACGATCCGGCAACAACAGGCGATTCAGGCGACTGCGGGGCTGGTTCCGTAGTGGCCTCAATGCTCGTGATGGGCTGCTGGACGCCCGGCTCTACGCGCGCGGGTATTACCGGCTGGGGCGGATTCTTGACCCGAGCGGCCGTCGCTTTCTTGAGCAGGAATACGTCGGCGTCAAAGGTCACCTCATCCGGGGCGACTGCCTCCGCGAACCACACTCGGTCGAACGTACCGTCAGGTTGCCGCCCGGAGGCGAGACCGAAGTCGCCGCGCTCGACGAACTCAACGGTCTTGGTTCGGAGGACCTTCTCCGGGTCAAGCAGCCGCGTGAGCACGCCGTTAACGAAGGCCTGGCGGAGGCTCGATAGCGGCCAGGCGCCCGACGCCTCAAGGGCCGGCGGCCAGTTTCGGTCGAGGTAGCCGGCGCCGACCGACTCGCTGAGAAGCGATTCCTGTCTGAGGGCCTGGACCACACGGCCACATAGCGTCTCATTGGAGCTGGAGTGACCGGCGCCGAGATCGATGATCTTGAGGCCGTCAGGCTCTGAGTTGTCGGAGAGAATGACGTATCGATACTCGGCCCAGACCTCTTCTTTCGCGGCGTCCTCCGCGTCGGCGGCCTTCGCCTTTATATCCGCAAGGTCGGCCCTATCGAACTCGGAGCCGAGCGTGCCCTCGGTTACCTCGCGATTCACACGACGCCAGGCGAGGACCAGCTCGACCTTGTCGCGCAGCTCGCGCCCCGGCCTGCGGACGCACCAGACGATGGCGCCAGGGTACAAGCGATGCCCGGCACCCCGTTGGCGCGTCCACTCCGCGATGCGGGCGCGTATGTCACTTTTCGCGGACCACTCCCACTCCGGGTTTGCGGTCACGACCATGAGGCGGGGTGAATCGGGAATGTCGGACGAGTCAGCAGGGAAGCGAACGAGAGGAAGGGTGGCGCCGCGCTCGAACTCCCGGTCAACGAGACGCCGGACCTCCGGCCGCACGTCCGTCTCCTCGTCCAGCGAAGCGCGGCGGTCGCTCACCACCTTGTTGAGCTTGGGCTTGTAACCGATGCGGAAGCCATCCACGCCCACCTTGCGAATAAAGAACGAGCGCGTGTCCAGGGCGCTTGCTGCGTTGTCGATAGAGGTTGTATCGATGCCCGGCTCACCAAGGGCGAAGCGCAGCTCGGGAAGGTGCGCGATTTTCTCGGTCTGGCCGCCCGA
>JAUYMQ010000360.1 GCA_030698575.1 Deltaproteobacteria bacterium | reverse complement strand
CAGGCAGCTTCCTGATGGTCTTCGAGCCCGTCGCAGTCGTTGTCGTCCTGATCGAAGCAGGAGGCGTGTGCTGCCGTGACGCCTTCCTGCTCGGGCACATCGAGCGGCCCGAGGGCCACGCAGACCGTGGTCAGCTTGTTGCCGCTGCACTCCTTCAGGCCGGCCGTGGTGCAGGTGCCGAAGGCGTTGGTGGTGTCAACGCCGCAAGCAGCGCCGACGTCGAAACCCTCGTCGATACCGCCGGCGCAGTTCTCATCGACGCCGGTGCCGCAAAGCTCGGGGTCCCCGGGCGAGATGGCGGCGTCGCCGTCGTTGCACTCGCCGCAGAGTTTGCTGGTGGAGTCGCAACCGTTGCAGACGACGTAGCCGTCGCTGTCGCCGTCCGGACAGGCAGGAACGCCTGCCAGCGCGGCCGTCGGGGCGGCTGCGACCAGCAGCGCGCCGAGGCCGAGGACCATCAGGACCAGGCGAAAAGCGTCGAGTACTTGCTTCGCCCTCGACCTCTTTCCGCTACGGTCGAATTGACTTTCTACCGTGGCTCGAAACATGTTCGATACCTCTTTCTGTAAACAGGAAACGCCGCGGATGGATCTTCATGCAAAGCGGCGCAACCAGCCATGGGTTAATCGGGCCGGACGAGTGGGAAAATTCCTTTTTATCGAAACCAGTTACCTTAGGTAGCATGTACGCCTGTTCATGTGAACACGCGCCATGAACTATTTGCCTGTGTCTGTCGGCGTTCTTCCGTCGCTTCCGTCTCAGGCCGCAGGCTTCCGCGCCGAGACCAGCACGTACTCCATGCCCATCTTCAGAAAATGCCGAACGATTGCGGCGCTGCGCGCCCTGAAAGCCGCCTTCTCGCCCGCTTGCTGCGCCGCGACCTTCTCGAGATGCGTGATCAGCGGAACGAGCGTGCGTTCGGTAATCACCTCGACGGATGCTTCGGTGAAGCCCGCTTCCACAAGTTGCTCGAGATAAATTCGTCGATCATGCACATTCTGCGCGACCAGGCTTCGGCCGTAGTTGTCGACCCGGCTGGCCTTGATGAACGCCTCGGCGTCGGCGCCCTCGCGCAGGATGAGATCCGCCAGCGCCAGCCCGCCCCCGGGCGCGAGGACACGGCAGGCCTCCTTCAGAAAATCGAGTCGCGTGTCGAAGTGAAAGGCGCACTCGATGCCGATTATCCGGTCGAATGAGGCGTCGGGAAACTCGAGCGCGGTGGCGTCGCCGAGCCGGATATCGATGACCCCGTCGAGGCCGCAGCGTTTCACATACTCGCGGCCGCTCTTGAGGCGAACTTCCGTCACATCGACGCCCACCACGGATGACGGCTTGAACTTCCCGGCGTAGTAGACCGCGCTCGCGCCGTAGCCGCAGCCAACCTCCAGGACCCGGTCACCTTCCGTGAGCCCGGAAGCGCGTGCCACGAGATCGGTCATGGCGTCGCAAGCCTCGTCGATCGGAATGTCTTCCCGGACCCAGTAGCCGTAGTTCGCGTAGGGCCGGTCGCCGAACACGTCCGTGCGCGTCTTGTGCCGCTCCTCATACAGCTGGGCGATCTCCTGGGTTTTCTGTGACGTCATGAGCCTTCCTTGGCGGGCCGGGGGCCCGCAGGGCAATTCGAAGTCAGGCCTTTGCGCCGTCATCCGATCGACGGGCCGAGACGAACACGTACTCGAGACCGTGCTCGATGTACTCGCGGTAGATCTGGGCGGCCGCTATCCGGCGCGGCCCGCGCTCGCCCTCGGTCTCCCGGCCGAGCTGCTCGAGATAATCGGTGAGCGGCGCCAGGGTCCGGTCGGTGACATCCTCGATGCGGATGTCCTCGAACCCGCACTTCCGAAGCAGGTTCTCGTAGACGCTGGCGTCGTACACGTTATCCGGTACATCGAGTGAGCCGCCGGTTCCAATCGGGAAGTGCACGTGGGTCAGGAAACTCTCCCGGTCCGCGCCCTTCCTGAGAACGATGTCGGCCAGCCCGAGTCCGCCCCCCGGAAGCAGCACCCGCGCGGCTTCGCGGAAGAAATCGTAACGCGTGTCGAAATGGAGGGCGCACTCGATAGCTATCACCCGGTTGAACCTTTCGGAGGGAAATCCGAGGGCCGTGGCATCGCCCACTTCGAGCTGGATGCGATCGGCCAGCCCGTTCGCCGCCACGTACTCGCGCCCTTTCTCGATCCGGACCTCGGTGACGTCCAGCCCGACAACGGCTGCCGGCTCGAAGACTTTTGTGTAGTGCACGGCGCTGGCGGCGTAGCCGCAGCCGACCTCCAGGACCCGATCGCCCGCCTTGACACCGGCCGCTCTTGCCACGGCTTCCGTCAGCGCGTCACGCGCTTCGTCGAAAGTGGTCTCCGGCTTCTCCCACAGGCCATAGTTGCCGTAGGGCTTCTTGTCGAAGATGACCCAGCCGAACTCGTGGCGAGCTGCGTAATTCTCGGCAATCCCCTTGGTCTTCTCCGATAGCATCTTGCTGCTCCAGTTCTAAATAATGGGTTTCCCGGCGCGGCCCTGGCGCCGCGGTTTCCGGGCCCCCACGAGCACGTAGTCCATGCCGATCGTCAGGTAGTCGCGCAAAATTTGTGCGATCTTCATTCGGCGCGGCCCTTTGCCGTCGAGGTTTGCGCGAGCCACCCCCTCGAGGTGCTCGATGAAGCCGAGAAGCGTGCGGTCGGTGACGGTGTCGACACGCACGTCCTCCAGGCCCGCCTTTCGCATGAGATCCGCGTAGACGTCGGCGTCATAGACGTTCTCGGGTATGTCGAGATTGCCGTCGGAGCCCGCCGGGAAGTGCACACGCCGGAGCACCTCTTCACGATCGGCGCCGCGGCGCATGATGAGGTCGCTCATTCCGAGGCCCCCGCCCGG
>JAUYMQ010000357.1 GCA_030698575.1 Deltaproteobacteria bacterium | reverse complement strand
GTCGCGGCGGCGGGTGTGGCGCTCCTGGCCCCGGGCCCGCGCCGGCGCCTCGCCGCCACGCTGCGCGGTCACGACGCCGGCACGCACCTCATCATTGCTACGACGGTGCTCCTGAGCATCTCGGGCTTTCTCTTCCTGACGCGGGCGCTGCAGACCGGGCCGGTGGCCGTCGTCGCGGCGCTGAGCGGCGTGGGCGGTTTCTTTGTCCTGCTCTTCAGCGCGATCCTCGCGCGGCTGCGCCCGGGCCTCATCGTCGAGCAGACGAGCCGCGCCATCGTGGCGCAGAAGATCGCCGCGATCGCCCTCCTGGCCATCGGCCTCTGGTTGTTGAACCGGGGTCAGGCTTGACTTATTGACTTGTTCAGTTTGTTGGAAAATTCGGGGGCGATGCGCCCAGGCTCGTCAGGTTGTCGACGAGGGCGCCCGGTGCATAGGTATTGCCCTCAATCGTCGAGCTGCCTCCCATCGGATCGTAGGTGCCGAGATCGGCGGTGCCGACGAAGAACGAGGCCAGCGTCTCGCCGGTGTGCGTCTTGCTGAAGTCCACGATGGCGGCGTCCGTGAATCCGCGCTGCGACAGGCCCCCGACGATCCCCTCGTACTCGACGTCGAGGATGCCGCGGTACACGTCGCTGCTCCGCATGAAGAGGAACTTCCCCGACGCGCCGCCGGCCGCCTCGGCAGCCAGCGCGCTGTCGATGAGATTCGTCGCGGGTCCCAGGGGGTCGACCTCGGGGTTGCCGCTCGCGTCGACACCGTAGCTCAGGCCGTGGAGCATCGTGACCATGAGCGGCTTGCCCTCGAAGGGGACCCCCTCTTCCGAAATCGAGGCGCCGGACCAGCCGGGCGAAAAGACCTCCGGCGCTCCCTTGAGGGGGTTCCGCCATCGGGCCAGGCAGTTGATCGAGGCGGGATCGCAGATGGGCTCCACGAGCATGGGACGGAGATCGATGAGATCCTCGCCGTTCAGGGTTTTGGATTTCCAGACGGAAAGGGTCGCGGCCAGCGAGGGGAACTGAAATCCGAAGCCCACTGAAATTCCCACCATCAAGGGGACTCCGCGCGCGATGACCACGGCCTCGATCCGCTCGAGCGCCCGCTCGCCCAGGCACTGCTCGAGCCCGCCCACCACGTAGGTGCGAAACTCGGGCACGCTGAGGAAGGTCCGCTTCTGGGAGAAGTACTGGCCTGAAGGAACGGGGGTGGGATCGTAGGGCGGGATCGGAACGTTGATCTCGCAGACCTGCCGCGCCGGGATCTGGCGGGCCGCCGCGTAGTGCGCCGCGAGCGCCTTGCTCTGATCGATGTGGGTATTGGCGATGACGGCGACCGAGTCGGGACCCGCCACCGCATGCGCCAGAGTGGGTGAAAGCGAGAGCACCGCGCAGATCAAGAATATCGCCGGTGTGATTCTTCCCAGAAGCATTCTGAGCCTGTCCTGGAGCACCCGGCCTCGCGGATCAGTCCGCCGCGTACTTCGCGTCGAGGGCGTATTTTTCTTCGAGGCCGACAAGATCGTGAAACTCGTCGAAGGTGATGAGCTTGTCGAGCGCGCCGCGCGTGGTACCGTTCGCGCGCAGCTCGGCGAAGATCTCCTTCATCGCCTTCGCGGCCGCGTAGAGACCGGTGAGCGGGCAGACGGCGAGGGCGTAACCCAGCTCGCGCAGCTCCTCCCGGGTGAGAAGCGGCGTGATCCCCCGCTCGAGCATGTTCGCCACGAGGGGTGGCGGCACCGCGCTCGCAACGGCCCGCAGTTCCTCGATCGAGTTCGGCGCCTCGACGAAGGCGGCGTCCGCGCCCGCGTCTCGCGCCGCCTTCACCCGGCGGATGGCCTCCTCGAGCCCCACCGCCTGATTCGCGTCGGTGCGCGCAACGATGAAGAAGTCGCGCCCGGCGCGCGCATCCACGGCCGCGCGGATCTTCTGGAGATATTCCTCCATCGGGACGATCTTCTTCCCTTTCATGTGACCACAGCGCTTGGGCCAGACCTGATCTTCCAGAAACATTCCCGCCGCGCCCGCGGCGATAAGATCCTTTACCGTTCGCATGACGTTCAACGCGTTGCCGTAGCCCGTGTCGGCATCGACGATGACAGGCACTCGCACGGAGCGGCATACAGATCGCGCGGCCTCGACCATCTCGCTCTGGGTGACCAGGCCGAAGTCAGGCTCACCGAGCCGCGCGGCGGAGACGCTGTAGCCCGAGATGAAGATCATCTCGAAGCCCGCCTGTTCGGCGAGTTTGGCGCTCACCGCGTCATAGACGCCCGGGAACACGGCCGTGCCAAGCTTCTCGAGGAGCGCGAGAACCCGGCCGCCGCCTCCAGCGGCGGGCGCCTGTGTGGCGTCCTGAGGCATCATTTCTTCTCCGGTTTGTGCGTTTCGGTGCTCACGCCCGCCCGCTTGATTTCGCGCTCGGCCTCCTTGCGGAGCCCCTCCTTCTTGCCCGCGGCCTCGCCGCGGATCTTCGCGTTGCAGGTCTCGCAGATCGAGCCCGCCATCTCGTATTCCTTGGCGCACACCATGCAGCGCCTGACTTTCACCTCGGCCATCGGCTGTCTCCTTCCCCCAGTCACGCTATCACGCGCCCCGGCGCCGCGCCAATCCAGGGGCGTTCGAACAAGCGCGTGCGGAACAGGACGTGCGGGTGAGGACGTGCGGGCAAGGTCAGGGCGCGCCCGCGATGCGCCCCAGTTGATCGGCCGTGAGCAATCAGTGAAGCTCGCCGCGCGCCGACGGGGGAAGCCCCTGCGTGACAACGCGGATGAGCCCCGCCTTCTTGAGCACGATGGCCCCCTCCGGCCGGCCCCACACCATGACGCTCGCCAGCTCGTAAAGCTGCGGGATGTGCCCCACGAGCATGACGCGCCCGCCCTGTTGTGCTGCGATTTCGTCGAACAGGGCCGCGTCCGAGCCGCCGGGGCCGAGCGCGTCGCAGAGGTGCGTGCCGCCGGCGGGGCGAAGCACCTCGCTGGCGATCGCAGCGGTCTCGCGCGCGCGGACGAGCGGGCTCGTCAGAACGACGTCGAGCTCCACACCCAGCCGCACCAGGCCGCGGGCGGCCTCGCGCACCTCGATCCGGCCCCGGTCGGTGAGCGCCCGCGTGGCATCGCTGCCGTCGGGACCCCGCGGGTCGGCGTCACCGTGCCGGAAAAGGTAGAGGTCAATCATGGGATCAGGCCTGGCTTTCGTGACTTGTTGGATTGTTACCTTTCTATCGCCGGAGGGCATCGTTCGTCAAAGGGCGTTACGTCGCCGGGAGCAAGTTTCGCATAAGTCAACAAGTCATGCCTGACCCCACTTGCGGACGCAGGCCGATTCTCGCAAGATGGGCGCGCCACGCTCACCCACGGACAGGAGGTTGCCGCACGCATGCCAAGCTCTTTTACCCGTATCCATCACGTCGGAATCGTCGTCCGGAATCTCGAGAAGGCTTACGGCTTCTGGCGCGACACCCTCCAGCTCGCCGTATCGAAGACCGCGGTGGTGCCCGATCAGGGCGTCTCCGCCGCGCTCCTCCCCTGCGGCGAGAGCGAGATCGAGCTGCTCGAACCCGTGAACGAGAACGGCGGTGTGGCGAAATTTCTCGAAAAGCGCGGCGAGGGGCTGCACCACGTCTGTTTCCAGACCGATGACGTGAGCGGCGCCCTGAAGGAGGCGGAGGCGAAGGGAATCCCGCTCATCGACAAGGCGCCCAGGAAGGGGCTCGCCGGGATGATCGGCTTCCTCCACCCGAAGGCCAATCACGGCACGCTCGTCGAGTACGCCACCCCCTTCCCGGAGGATGCGCCCCCCGAGTTACATCCGCCGCAAGGACCGTTCATCCGGCTTCACACCGCGGGCGTTGCCGTGAATGACGAGAGCCAGGCTTCGGCCGTCTTCGGCGCGCACTTCGATCTCCCCTGCGCGGCGAAGATTGAGGATGCCGCACGCGGCGTGCGCGTGGCCTTTCACCCCGTCGGCCGCGCCGTCATCGCCCTCATGGCCCCTTCGGGCGCGAAGCCTGCGGCGCTGCTTGCGAGACGGCTCGAGAAGAGCGGCGAGGGGCTCTTCCTGATTGGAATCGAGGTGAGTGATTTCACGGCGGCGGCGAAGCGCCTGGAGAACGCGGGGCTCACTGTGACGCGGACGAAGTCGGCCGGGGGCCTCGACGTGGGGCTCGTCGGCCCCGAAGGCACGAACAACACGCCCATCGAGTTCTACAAGCGCCCGACCGCATAGGCCGGCGGGGGAAGCGGGTCGTTCCGGCTATTCCCTGTAGGGCGCCATCCGCACGAGCAGATCGAACAGCAGATAACGGCTCAGGAAGCGCGCGCGCCCATGCGGGCGCACTCGCCCCTCCTCCGTCCAGCGTTCCGCAATCCCTTTCTTCACGCCCAGGCGCGGGTAGCGTTCGAGCACCGCGGCGCGCGCCTCGGCGGGAATCTCCCACAGCCGCAGGCCCAGCACATCCACCACCGTGGAAGCATTGAGGAGGTGCGCCTCCGTTCCGTTCTCGAGTCCGACGCGCACGTTGAGATGGAGCGTGATGGACTCGCTGAGCGCGTCCTGCCGCGCCTGCGGCCAACCCGACTTGCCGGCCAGGTTTCGCGCCGCGCCGGCGCTGATCAGCGTGAAGCACTCCACGCCGGGCTCGGGTCCGGCGTACTTGTCGATTAGCCCCTGGTCGTGCAGGAGACTCGCGACGTAAAAAAGCTCATCGTCGAGCGTGAGGCCGTTGGCCGCTGCGAGCAACCGGCCCCAGAGGTAGGTGCGCAGGCAGTGGTTGAGCAGGAAAGGCGGCGCCGCCTCGCGGCACATCTGCTCGGCTTCGAGCGCCACGCGGGAATCGGGCGCCTTGATGTCACGCGGATCGAGGGCGAGCGGGCGGGGTCTCGAAAGCCCCAGGCGGAAGAGCAGCTGCGGCGGGAACAATCGCGCCTGATCGACGAGGGCACGCCCGAGTTGTCCCAGCACGTCGCGCGGACGCATGCGGCCGCCGGTCTCGCGCACCCAGGCCAGCGTTCCGATCGACGTTGCCATCGGGCGGTACCTCCCTTGTCGGGCGCGGCGCGGCGTGCACGCGACTACCGCATGTGATGCGCCGACGCTCAGGCGCGTTTCAGCGTCATGACCAGCGGGACGCGGTTCAGTATCCACAGGCCGGCCGGGATGCCCAGGATCGTCAGACAGAGCAGATAGCCGATGATGAGGGCGAAGCCCGCGATCTCCCAGCCCAGCACGAAGAACCACAGCGCGCGCAGGATGAAGGGGTACTCTTCCGCCGGGACCTCGACCGTTGCGGGCTTGCCTTCCCGCATCGTGTGCATGGGCTCCGTCTCGAGCGGCTTCAGGGTGAGCACCCGCGGCAGCCGGTTGAGCATGAGCACGCCGATGGGCAGCCCGATGATCGAGAGGCAGAAGAGGTAGGCAAGCGCCGCCCAGATCGCACCGAACCACCAGCCTAGAACCAGGAACCAGATTGCGCGCAGCAGCATCGTCCCTCCCCGAATTCATGAACCCGCGGCCAGAATAAAGGAGGCAGACCCCTTTCGTAAAGGGCCGCCCCGCGGAACGTGGCGGGCCGCCGCAGCCCTGCTCGGGCGGAAGGCGTCAGGCGGGCGGGAACGGGGGCGCGCCTTCCTCGAACTCGATTCAAAATGCGTTCACGACGAACGAGATGAGGTGGTACTGCCCCGCAAGGATGACCAGTTCCACGAGCTGGGTCACGTCCCAGCGCGCGGCCAGGGCCTTCCAGAGATCGTCGGAGACGTCGCCCGTGTCGTGAAGTTCGTCGACCATCCGCACAAGCAGCGCCTCGCGCTCCGACCAGACAGGGTCGTCGGCAGTGGCGTGCACGGTGGCGTGGATCCACGCCTCGCTGAAACCCATGGGGCGCGAGAAAGCCGCCACGTGCACTCCCCACTCGTACTCGGCGCCGCAGCGCGCACATGCGCGGTGAATGATCAGCTCCCGGTCCTTCGGATCTAGAAGCCCCTTGGCAAAGAACGCCGGCGCCGTCAGCCTGAACTTCCTGAGGAGCCGCGGGTGATTCGCGATCGTCCTGAAGATGCTGAGCGGCGGGATGCCGGGCGGCATGAGCTTCTCGAGATCGAGCCCCACCTCGGGATCGTAAGGGGGCTCGACGGGCGTGATTCTCGGCGACCTTCCTGCGGGGGGCATGGATTCCTCCTTTTTGCCGGGGCAGCGGTCCCGGATGTTGGCGCCGGCGGATGGCCACGGCTGTCACTTGCGCCGGGGCCGCTTGTAGCCTAAGCTCCGCTTCGGATTCAGTAGCAACAGCCTAGCACTACGAAATCCGTAGCGCCAGGGGAAATGCCTGAAGGAAAAAGGAGTGGTTATGGCCGTGCCTCAACCGGGAAAGCGCGTCAGGGGCTCCCGCACGGGGCGCCCGATCATGGCGCTCCTGGATCTGCTGGGCCGCCGCTGGACGCTCCGAATTCTCTGGGAGCTGCGGGAGGAGACACCGACGTTTCGGGATCTGCGCGACCGGTGTGACGCGATGTCGCCGAGCGTTCTCAATCAGAGGCTGACGGAACTCCGGGAGGCGGGGGTGGTCGTACTCCGCGAGGAAGGGGGCTACGTGCTGACGCGGGAAGGGCGTGGCTT
>JAUYMQ010000350.1 GCA_030698575.1 Deltaproteobacteria bacterium | reverse complement strand
ACGGCCACGTTTCGCGTCCTGTATTGCTTCCTCGTCCTTTCCCACGACCGCCGACGCATCGTGCACTTCAACGTGACCGAGCATCCCACGGCCGAGTGGACAGCCCAGCAGATGGTCGAGGCGTTCCCAGACGATGAGCCGATCCCCAGGTTCCTCGTTCGGGATCGGGACGGTATCTACGGGGATTGGTTCCGCCGACGGCTCCAGAACATGGGCATTCGGGAGATCATCACGAGCCGGAAGTCGCCCTGGCAAAATCCATTCGTGGAAAGGGTGATCGGTTCCATCCGGCGGGAGTGTCTGGACCACGTCATCGTGTTCGGCGAGAATCACCTTCGCAGGGTTCTCAAGAGCTACCTCCATTATTACGATCGGGCGCGCCCTCACATCTCGCTCCAGAGGAACGCCCCCGTTCCCAGGAACATAGAGCCGCCGTCCCGGGGACGCGTCATCGCCATCCCCCAGGTGGGCGGCCTTCATCACCGGTACGGGCGCGCGGCCTGAGGTCCTACCAGCCGATTGCCTCGTATCGCTTGGTCGGATACGTCCGCCCACCCGATCACCCTATGCACGCGATTCCCATACCGAAGGCCAGGCACTGAACCGAGCCACTCCGCATGTCCGGGTCTCAAGATCCTGTTCCAAAAGTGGGCAGATAGAGTTTTTGAGCTGGACACGGAAGCAGCGGAGGACCACGTCGGCCCAAGGCCCGATTGGCGTGCGCGGATGCAGCGGGCCTTCGGCTCGGCGGAGAAGGATGAGGAAAGGGTCTATGTCAGACCAGGATCATGACTTCGACCTCTGGCGAGATCGACCTCGCGCCTTTTGCAGCATATCATAAACGTATCGCTGTCTAGCCGTCTCGCGGGCACGGACTTGTTCGCGAAGTACCTCCGTCTGCTCACAATATCGGTTATCATCACAAGCGGAAGAAAGGAAGAAGTAAGGGACGAGCGAGCCTCCACTTTTTGCAAGCTCTTCGCACTCCTCTGGAAGAAACGCATCCCCGACAACAACGAAGCGGAAGTATCTCTTCCAGAACTCGATCTCGGAGTTCGAACCAAAACGGTCAGAAGCTTCTTCGAGCAGCTCAGTTGCTCGTCGCCATGCCGCATTCACGAAGTCAGCGGACAATCCTCGCGTGCTGGCCTCCCCAGGATCCACGAGTACGAAATAGAGAACCGCCAGATTCAAATACGTTTCCAATGTCGCCCCTACGTCCCTGACCGCCCGCTCGTATTCCCGAGCTGCAGCAGGGAGGTCTTGCGCTGTATCGAGTGCCAGGGCGTTCGCCAATGCGCTCATCGGATCGCACCCCCTGGGTTGACGCCAGCGTTGATGATCTTTCCATCCCGGGTTAGCACCCATATTTGTTTCCCGCTTCGGTACGTTTTCGTGAACGATTCAACACCCGCCTCCACGGCCTCCTTCGGTAGCGGGAAGTCTGGACGCCGGTTTAGAGGATTCGACGCTACGTCTTCGAATAGCCGAAGGAACCGCTCGCGAGACGCAACCGTCGACGGGTTCACATGCCCTGGAGCATCGCGGAAAATATGGCTAAGCCGTGTAGGATCGACGCGGGATCCCACCCTTGCGGCTCTCGAAAACAGTCCGGGAATCTTGGGGACGACATACCCGATGGCACCCGAAGAAAGGGCAATGCCTCCCGCCGCGTAGCCGCCGTGCTTCAGCGCTTCCCCGTAGCACTGTTGCCCGTAGGCATAGCCGGCAAGCCCAGCCTCCGATTCAATCCACCGCGCCAGGAAGAAATCGATCGATGCCTGCGCGAACGCGGCGGCGGCCATCTGCGCCGTGCCGCGCACCCCGCCCTGGCTTGCCCCCGCAACCCCGACGGCCTCCCAATAGTCATATGCCCCCTGCGCAATCCCATCGAGCCCCAGGGGGTCGATCACCCCGGTGGGTGAGGCATCGGCGTACCCGTAGTGAAGACCCGTCACCCCGGTCGCTGCTGTAAGAGCGTCGCCAATCGGGTCGGCCTGCAGGTAAGCGCCAAGCTGGGACGAATACGTCCGGAAGCCATTGTGGGTCAGCCCCGTCTCCGCATCATAGTACTGGCCCGGGAAGCGGAGGTTGAACACCGTGTTCGTGGCCGTGACCGTCGTCTTTCCGAAGGCCTCGGCTCGGGCATCCCAAGCCACCTGCTGATTGGCATCGGTCAGCTTCAGCGCCGTTCCGAGGTGGTCCGTGTGAATGTAGTACACCCGCTCCGGCGTACCTCCGCCCTGCGGGGTCACCCCCTCCGGGGCCATGAGGGTGAGGCCCAGCGCCAGCACCATGAGATCCATGCCCCGCCCCACCTTCGACCACCGCCGCCGGAGGGCCCAGAACCGCCCCGCGGCAAAGAGAACCAGGAAGATCACCACGCCCATGACGGAGAGGGCTGGAATCGCGGACGGCGCGCCCGGGTAGGAATTCGGGTCCAGCGGGTCCGTCCCCGCCGCCACCTCAACGCCATCACTGAACGTGTCCCCATCCGTGTCCGGGTTGTCGGGGTCGGTCTCTCCCGCGCTCACCTGGCCATCCTTATCGGCATCTTCTTCCCCATCCAGAAGCCCGTCCCCGTCCCGGTCGGGATTTCCGGGGGCCGCATCGCACAGATCCCCCAGAAGATCCGAGTCCCCGTCCGCCTGGTCCGGGTTCTGGACGACCGAGCAGTTGTCCACCTCGTCCCGGATGCCCTCATCGTCCCGGTCGTGGTCCACCATCACCAGCCGCTGCGTCCCCAGGTAGGCGTACTCCTTCAGCACGTTCCCCGCAGCGTCATACTCGCCCAGCATCTGCGCGCCCGTGTCGTAGGCGAAGAGCCGCGTCAGCCCCTGCACGGTCTTGGCCGTCCGCCGCGACTGGCCGTCGTACTGGTAGGTTCCCAGCACCGCCATGCCCGGCTCCTGGACCTGCTTCAACTGATGCGTCGGGTGGTACGCGAAAGTCAGCGTCCCGTCCGTGGTCGTGTTGCCATGGGTGTCATAGCCGAAGGTCGCCGTGGTGGCCCCGGAGAGGGTGTCGATCTGGTTGTTCGTGGCCTCGATCGTATAGGTCGTGACCGCCCCGTCATGGTCCTCCCGGGTTCGGTTCCCCACGGGGTCGTAGTCGTAGTCGAAATCCCCGAGATCTCCGACGGTCGCCGTGTCGAGGCGGTCCAGACGATCGTAGATGTAGCTCTTGTTCTTCTCGGAACCCTGCGTGTCGACGATGCCGGAGATGTTGCCCGTCTCGTCGAAGGTGTAGTCCAGCGAGAGCACGGCGGGGCCTGTATTGGGGGCCACACTCAGGCCATCGAGCTGGCCTGCCACATCGTAGGTCCGGGTCTCCACCAGGCCGTTTCCGTACTGGAGCGAGGCCAAGGGGCCGAAGGCCTCGAAGGCAATCCCGAAGGCCAGGGTCCGGTTCTGCCCCTGGTGGTTCATGGCCACGGTCTGGGGCTGGTCGTTCGCGAGGGCGTAGCTGTAGGTGAGCTTCCGCCCCGAGGGGTAGGTCAGGCTCTGCAGGTTCCCGTTCGGGTCCCAGGCGTAGCTCGTTGTGAGCGTCACGCCGCCCTGCTGCCGTTCCTCCAGGGCCACGTTTCCCCGCTTGTCGTACGAGAAGTAGGTCTTCCCCGAGGCATCCTCGATCCGCACGAGGCGCCCGACGCCGTTCTCCTTCGGCGGCGCGTCGGCGTGGGTGTCGTAGGTGTAGGCAAGGTCCTCCGAGGAATCAGAAGGAAAGTGCACGAGGGCCAGGCGGTTCAGGGCGTCGTAGGTGTACTCGGTGACGAGGCCGTTCTGGTCCTTCTCCACCAGATTTCCGGCCTCGTCGTACTCGAACCGGGCCGTCCCCGTGTCGGGCGAGACCGCTTCGACCTGGCGGCCGAAATCATCCGTCCCGTAGTCCGTGTCGTGGTTGTTGCCGTCGGTGAGGGTTCGAAGGTTGTCCTGCACGTCGTAGGCGTAGGCGGTCAGGACCCCCGAAGGCGAGCCGTCGTCCTGGGTTACGTCTTTCAGCCGGTTCAGGGGATCAAAGGCGAAGGCCGTGTGGCGGAGCGTCGTGGAGGTCATCCCCTGGACTTGTTCCAGGTCCAAGGCCTTGCGGTTGCCGTTGGCGTCATACGTAGATCGCCGGAAGACGGCGTCGGTCACGGGGTCGCTCGTGAAGACCGGGTTGTAGACCTTTTCGAGCCGGTTCAGGGCGTCGTACTCGAAGTCGGTGAAGCGGACTTCTTGCGCGGAGACCCCCGGCGCCACCTCCTCGCGCGTCCGGTTTCCCTCGCTGTCGTAGCTGTACCGGATTGTCTCCCCGGCCGGCGTGTCGGAGGGGCTCGTGGGCTCGGTCGCCGTCCGCGTGATGGAGCTGAGCCGATCGGCCCCGTCAAACTGGTAGTTGATGAAGTTGCCCCGCGGGAGCGCGATGTAGTCGAGGTTCCCGTTCGCCTCGTAGACGTACGTTGTCACGAGGTCGATGGGCTGCCCACCGCCATCGACGCCGGCCCCCACCTGCGTGATGGTCCTTACCCGATTGCCCGCGTCATACGTGAAGGTCGTCGTGAGGCCGTTGGGGTCCGTCACCGACAGCGCGTTTCCCATGGCGTCGTAGTCGTTGAAGGCCGTTACCTGCGAAGCCGCGTTCGTGACCGTCTGCAACTGCCCGCGCTTGTTGCCCTGCGCCGCGTTGTCGGCGTAGTAGGCAAACGTCGTCACATCGGGTCCCGCCGGCCCGGTATTGTCCCGTGGCCCATCGATGCTGGTCACACGCCCAAAGCCGTCGTAGCTAAAATGCGAGACGTAAGCCACGCGTAGCGGGGTGCCCGCCGCATCCCGTGTCCAGCCACTCTCGATCACCCGGTGCACCACGCGGTCGAAGTTTGTGTTGTTCGTCCCAGGAATGTTGAACGTCGCTGGGTCCAAGTCCGCGGGCGGGTTCAGCGGCGGGTCAGGCGGCGGGCCCGATGCGGGCTTCTGGTAGTCGAAGATCGCGACCTTCTGCGTGCCGCCGGGCAGAGCGCTGGGGCGCACGATCGAGAGCGCCGTGTGGAGCTCCGGGTGGTACGTGAACGTCGTCGTCCGCTGCTCGGGCTCGCCCACCGCCTCGGTCACCGTGCCCGGGCTTCCGTCCACGTCGTGATTGGCCCAGGTCGTCTGCACCCCCCGAAAATCGGTCCGGTTCGTGATGTGCCCCGGGGCGTTCCGCACCAGCGTCGACGACGCGGTCCCC
>JAUYMQ010000337.1 GCA_030698575.1 Deltaproteobacteria bacterium | reverse complement strand
GAAGTCGAGAGCCTCGGCGCCCGGTTCATCGAGCCGCCGCAGGTAGAAGGCGAGATCGCCGACAAGGACGGCTACGCACGCGAGCAGACCGAAGAGTACCTCAAGCGACAGCGCGAGATGGTTCGATCGCGCATCGTCGCGGCCGACGTGGTCGTCACCACGGCGAGCATCCCCGGAAAGCCCGCCCCGAAGCTCATCACGGCCGACATGGTGCGCGAAATGCGGGAAGGCTCCGTGGTGGTTGACCTTGCGATCGAGACGGGCGGCAACTGCGAACTGGGCGAACGCGACAAGGTGGTGCGCAGCGGCGGCGTGACGATCATCGCGCGGGAAAACGTGCCGGCGCTCGTCCCCGTCGACGCGACCGACATGTACGCACGCAACGTCCTGAACGTGGTGCAGTCCCTCCTGAAGGACGGCGCCCTGGTGTTTGACCTCGAGGACGAGCTGGTGGCCGGTTCGCTCATCACTCACAACGGCGAGGTGCTCCACGCAGCCACCCGGGAGGCTCTGGCCTCGGGAGGCAAGCAGCCATGATCTCGACCTTCGTCATCGGTCTCTACGTCTTCGTCCTGGCCATCTTCATCGGATTCGAGGTGATCACTAAGATCCCGCCGACGCTCCACACGCCCCTCATGTCGGGGTCCAACGCCATCTCGGGCATCACGCTGGTGGGCGCCCTTTTCTGCGCCCGGACGGGCGAAGCGAGCGTCGCCAACATCCTCGGGTTCCTCGCGATCGCCTTCGCCACAATCAACGTCGTCGGCGGCTTCATGGTCACCGACCGCATGCTCCGCATGTTCAAGAAGAAGAGGTAGTTCCGTGGAGACCGCCTGGATTCCGCTCGGTTATCTCGTCGCCGCCTCGCTCTTCATCCTCGGCCTGCGCGACCTCGGGAAGGTGAGGACCGCGCGTCGAGGCAACACGCTCGCCGCCGTCGGCATGTTCCTCGCAATCGTCGTCACACTGATCGACGCCGCTGCGGTCGACTACCGCTACATCCTGGCGGGGCTCCTGATCGGCTCGGCCGTCGGCGCCGTCGTGGCCGTGCGGGTCCCGATGACGTCCATGCCGGAGATGGTGGGATTGCTCAACGGATTCGGCGGGGCCGCCTCGGCCCTCGTGGCGGTCTCCATCCTCTTTCAGGAGTTTCAAAAGCATCCTTCCAGCAACTCCGAGAGCCTGGCGAGCCTCTTCGGCGGATACCAGACCGCCGTCACCGGAGAGCTGACGCTCATCGTCGGCGCCGCAACTTTCTCCGGGAGCTACATCGCTTATCTCAAGCTTCGCGGCACGGCCATCGAGCGGGCGATGCGACTCCCGGGAGGCAACTACCTGACCCTCGTGAGCCTCATCGCCTCCCTCGCTCTGGCAGGCGTGCTCACGGTCGTGCCCTTCACGGACGCGACCACCACGACGCTCTTCTTCGTGCTCATGGGCATTTCGTTTCTCCTGGGTGTGGCCATGGTGATGCCGATCGGCGGTGCCGACATGCCGGTGGTGATCGCGTTCCTCAACAGCCTCTCGGGCATCGCGGGTGCGATGGCGGGATTCGTGCTCTCCAACTACCTGCTCATCATCGCGGGCTCGCTCGTGGGTGCGTCGGGTCTCATCCTGACGGAGATCATGTGCAAGGCGATGAACCGGTCGACCATAAGCGTGTTCTTCGGCAGGTTCGGCGGCGAGGTGTCGGCGGCGGCCCAGGCCGGCTACACGAACGTCAAGGAAGCGGGGCCGGACGAAGTGGCGATGCTTCTGGAAGACGCGACCGGCGTGGTCTTCGTCCCGGGCTACGGCCTGGCCGTCGCGCGCGCCCAGCACATCACGCGCGAGCTTGCCGACTTTCTCCAGGCGCGAGGCACGCGCGTGCAATACGCGATTCATCCCGTGGCCGGGCGGATGCCGGGCCACATGAACGTCCTGCTGGCGGAAGCCGACGTTCCCTACGATCAGCTCATCGAGATGCAGGACATCAACCCCGAGTTCAAATCCTTCGACGTCGCGATCGTGCTCGGTGCGAACGACGTCGTGAACCCCGCTGCGCTCAATGACAAGTCGAGCCCGATCTACGGCATGCCCATCCTGAACGTCCACGAGGCGCGGACCGTCGTCGTCGTCAAGCGATCGCTGAGTCCCGGCTTCGCCGGTATTCGAAATGCGCTGTTTGACAACAACAATACGGTCATGTGCTTCGGAGACGCAAAGCAAGTCATCGCCGACGTCCTGAAGGAACTGAAGGCCTGACGTCCGCTCAGGCCGCGCAGACGAAGTCGGCAGTCTCCCTGAATTTCATCTCCTCGAGGGCCGCGCGAATCTCATTTCGCGGCTTTTCCCTCGCCACAGAAACGACTATAGGCAGCCGGGGAAGACCCGGCAGCGCTTCCGGACTCACCACCGGCGAGCCGTGGATCCGCCGTCCGATCCTCCCCGGGTGCATTTCCACGATGTAGGCGGGCAGCTTCCCCCCTCCCCGGCCAGCGCCCGCCGGAGCCCCTTGGCCGTATGCCCGTAGCCCCACAGGGCGTACCGCTCGCCCTCACGCAGGAATCCTTCGGCGAGGAAGTGCGCCTTCACCGCCAGGAACCGATCGAGAGCGTAGGCCGGGCTCGTCCGCCAGAGCCTGTCGGGCCCGTCCCGCCAGGAGAGATGCCGCGACGAGACCATCCCGATGCGATGCCCCGCTCCGAGCAGCCGCAATACCAGATCGTAGTCCTCCGGCCATCCGCGGTCGCGGTATCCGAACTCCGTCAGCACGCGGCGCCGGATCATGAGGGTGGGGTGCACCAGCGGGCACTCGACGAAGGCCTCGGCGCGGAGTTGTTCGGCCGAGGCAATGCCGTTCAGCCAGCGCTCGTAGTCGCGCAGGCCCGCCGTGAGCCGCGCCCGCGGGAACAGACGCACGTGGCACCCCACGGCGGAGAGTGTCGGGTCGCCCTCCATCGCGGCGCACTGCGCATCGAGACGCCTGCGGTGCATGAGATCGTCGGCGTCCATGCGCGCGATGAGCGCGCCACGGCAGCGCGAGAGCCCCTCGGCAAGCGCCGGGACGAGCCCACGTCGGGCGGTGGTGACCGTGCTGAAGCGGGGATCGCCCCGCGCGAACCGTCGCGCAATCGTCGCCGTCGCGTCCGTTGAGCCGTCGTCCACGACGACGCACTCCCAATCAGCGAGAGTCTGGCGCGAGACGCTGCGGAGGCACGCGGCGAGCGTGGACCCGGCGTCGCGGGCGGGGAGGAGAATCGAGACGTGAGGGATCGCGGGCATGCCTGCTTCCTCGTCTAGCGGCGAGGTTCTTCGAGAAGTAGGTACAGGATGTTGTCGGTGAACGCCGGATCCCGCGTCAGCGCGAGGTGATCCGTAAAGAGAAAGAGCGCCGATCGCCAGTCGATGGGCGAACGCAGCGCCGACTGCCAATTGCCGCCGGCGCGCTCGTCCATGAGGGCGCTGCTCCGGAGCACCGTGCCGTCCCCCGGGCCGCGGGCGATGACCTCGATCTCTCCCGTTGCGCTGTCCGCCGCGATCACCTGGGTGGTCTGCACGGCGTCGCCCGCGATCAGGTGCAGCGTGAGCCCGTCGGGAGGCGAGGCGGGCCGGTCGATCGCCTCGAAGAAGCGCCCCGCGCGGCGCAGCGACTTGCGCTGCTGATCCAGTGCGATGCGCCGCCGCGCCGCTGCATCGGGAACTTCCGGCAAGAGCTTCCGGAGGACGCCGTCCTGGGCAGGATCGGCGAGCCCCCACCCCATCCGCTCCCAGAGATCGGGGTCGAGCACGTCAAGCTTCCGGCCCGGATCCGACGCATCCACCAGCGCCCCGTGGCGCGCGCGCGGAAGAAGCTCGTAGATCGAGGGCATCGTCCCCAGCACCGCGGGTTCGTATCGCGGGAGGATCGGCGCGAACTTCACTCCTTGCACGAGCTGGATGATGGCCTCCGTCGAGCCGGCATTCGGCGTGCCGAGAAGGATCGCCCGCTCCACGTAACGGCTTCCCGCCCAGCTGATCTTCGGGACGCCCTTCTCCGGGAGATCCTGCGTCCCGTACATGAGGTAGTAGCGCGTGACGAGTCCGCCCATCGAGTGGGCGATGATGTCGAACTTCACGTCGGCGTTCTTCACGCCGTGGCGCTTTTCGATCTCTTTCTGGACGTAAGCGCGCTTCTCCAGGATGAACGCGTGGAGGCGCTTCGCGTTCTCGACGTTGTCACGGCGCCAGTCGTAGGAGAACTGGAAGCAGGTGTAGTGATCGTTGCCGTAGTCGATGGCGCCGGACAGGCCGAGATCCTCGTCCCGGTAGCCGCCCACGCCGAGAGTTCCCAGGATGTTCAGGTAGGCTTTCTGCTCGACCGGCACCCCGAACACGCGCACCTTGATCCGGTCGAGCACCCCCTTGGGCGCGACCTCGTCGCGGAGATCCCCGAGCGGCACGCCCTCTTCCATGGGAAGCGCCAGGAGGCGGGCGCCATCGGGCTTCTGGGGGTTGGCGTAGTCGCCGCTGAAGGCGCCCCAGACGGTCCGCCCAGTGGGAGCGTCGACAAGCCTCGAGCCGAGAATGCCGGGGATGACGATGATGGGATTGCGATCGGCGCCGTGATAGCTCGCCGCCCGGTTGTACAGGCCGGCCAGATCGGGCGCCTCGGCCGTCGTCCGGCAGCCAAGGAGGAACACGAGACAGCCGGCGGCAAAGACCGCGCGGGACATGCTCGGCCCGGGGCGAAGCCGGGCGCGCCGCTCAGGCGCGGGCGAACTTCGGTTCTTGCTGGAGGGTGAACATGTTACGGATGATTTCCTGCGCATCGATGGGCGCATCGTAGGGGTCACCCCGCAACTCACGGTAGGCTCGCTCGACATTGAAGATGATCCGGGCGGGTTCGGTCCAGCCGGCGTAGGGGCCCAGATCGATGCGCCGCGACGCCTCGATTGCCGGAACCCCCTCGTCGAAGAATCTCTTCGATTCGCTCCGCACATACTCGAGATAGGCCTTCATTTCACGCGGCCCCTCGACGCCGCAGAGGGGACCGTGGCCCGGCACGATGACCTCCGGCGCGAGCGCCACGATGTCATCGAGGGCCTGGATCCATTTCGCGTAGGTGCCGTCCCAGCCGATGGGGGTGCAGCGCCGGAAGAGCACGTCACCGGCGAACACGACGCGCTGCTCGGGAAGGTGGACGATGACGTCTCCCCCCGTGTGCGCCGGCCCGACGTGGATGAGATGCACGGGGACGTCTTCAAGGTTCAATGTCATGCGCCCTTCGATGAATGTGGTCGGCGGCGTGGGCGTTATCCCCGCGAAATCCCAGGCAACCAGCGCCCGGGCGAAGCCCGCCAGTGCGGCGTCTTCATTCCCGGCCATCCCCTTCATCATCTGGAGCAGCTCCGGCGACTCGCCTTTCATCCCCTCGGCGCACAGCCGGTGGCCGATGATCTCGGCGCCCTCGAAGAGCTGGTTCCCCCAGCAGTGGTCGCCGTTGTGGTGGGTGTTCACGACTCGCCGCGCGGGCGTCTTCCACACGCGGCTGTAGTTCTCGATCAACTCGCGCGTATGAGGGAGATCCCAGAAGGTATCCACCACGAGGCCGCCGGCGCGGTTGATCAGTCCGGAGTTGCTCCACCCGAGCCCCCGGTCCTCCTGCAGGCAGGCGTATACATTGCTGCCGATCTCCTTGAGTTCCAAGGGGGTCCCCTCCTTTGCAGGCGTTGGATGCGGGCTCCAGCATAATGGAACCCCGAGCGCAGTGCCAGACGGGATAATGGGGACGTTCACTATTTTCCTTCAGCTTCCCCGCCACATAGAGCGGCGAGAATAGTGAACGTCCCTATTGCCGCGACGATTTTTTCGTCGCACCCGTATGCCATGAAAGAGAGTGTCAATCGTCCGGACCGGCTGGACGCCTCGGCCGGGAAAGACGAACAAGACAACCACAGAGGAATATGGTTTCCAGGCGAGAAGGGTCGGCTCACGTCATCGCGTCGGTCGAGCGGATCGAGAGCCAGATCCTCCTGATTCGCGGCCAGCGGGTCTTGTTGGATGCGGATCTGGCGAAACTCTACGGCGTCCCCACGAAGGTGTTGAATCAAGCCGTCAAGAGGAACACAGAACGGTTTCCCGTGGACTTCGCCTTCAGGTTGACCTTGAAAGAGGCCGAAATCATGCGGTCACAATTTGTGACCGCTTCGAAGCGGAATGTTCGATACCGACCCTACGCCTTCACCGAGCATGGGACGATCATGGCCGCGAACGTGCTGAACAGCTGCCGGGCGGTCGAAGCGAGCGTGTACGTCGTGCGGGCCTTCGTGCGACTTCGGCAGGTGGTCGCCGAGCACAAGGAACTGGTCCACACGCTGGCGGAACTGGAGCGCCGCGTGGGCGCGCACGACGCGGCGATCCGGGAACTCGTGGGCGTAATCCGGCGGCTGGCGGCGCCTCCGCCGACTCCGCCGCGCCCCCGCATCGGTTTTCATGGGACAGGCATGTGACGACTGGAATGCATGAATCCTCTTGCCAGGTGTCAGACGCCGCAATGACGCATGTTGAAGGTGCGTCGATTACTAGATCCTGTGGCGTCACAACACTCGAAGTCGGGACGGCGCTGGCAGCGCGTCCGTTCCATCTGAGATCAAGGCGCAACTATTCAATGTACAGATGCACTATCGCCCGCCTGCGCTCGCTGTCTGCAAGGATTGTCACGGAACCGCCATGTTTGAAGCTTGAGGGGAAGACGCTGTATACCGCCCTGACAGGGAACTCGGGTCCGATCTTCGGCAAGCCGGAGGAGGAACTAATAACATCCGTGGAAGTCCTGGCAAAGGAATACCCGGCAAGAAGCAGCGGAAACTCTTGAGGATCGATCTCTATTGCGCACGTTATCAATACGTCTGTAATCGGTCCGTCCTTGCAGTCCATCACATGGAGGGATCTTGGCGCTACAGCAATGTTGAGTATCTGGGCCACTCTACCTGGACCCTGGTAAATATCGATCGCCCACACCGCGACAGCGGCGGCCAAGAGAACACCCGAAAATCCAATCAACATACGGCCAGTTCGACGTCCCATTCTCTGCCCCTTAGCAGATAGGCTGCCGCGGCGGGAAGTATAACACCGCAATTCGACGGTCCAAAGAAAGTGCTCCGTTTCCAGACCCCGCGACGCACGCACCGCTGCGCTATTCCCCGCGATGCCGAGCCCGGATCGAAGCGACGATGCCAATGGCGTGCTCGATCGGGTAGACTGGGGGTTTCACGCCGCCCGCCCGTCCCGGGGGGCGGTGGTTGCATGGACGGGGCGCTAGCTCGGCAGACTCCTTCGTCGCCGCACCACACAGGGAGGATCAATGAAAGCGATTGTTGTTGACCGCTGGATGGAGCCGGCCGACCTGAAGGTCCAGGAGGCACCCGAGCCGGAGGTAACCCGGGGGATGCTCGGCATCGATGTTAAGGCCGCCGGAGTCAACTTCTTTGACATCCTTCTGGTCCAGGGGAAGTACCAGTCGAAGCCCCCCTTCCCGTTCATCCCCGGAGGCGAAGTGGCCGGCGTTGTTCGCGAAGTGGGGCCCGAGGCCGAAGGGTTCGCCGTCGGCGATCGCGTCCTGGGCGCCATCCCGACGGGGGGCTACGCCGGGCGCGCGGTCGTGCCGGCGATTGCGGCCTACAAGTTCCCGGAAAGAATGTCCTTCGAGCAGGCGGCCGGTCTTCCGATCGTCTACCCGACCTCCTACGCAGGGCTCGTCTACCGCGCCAATCTCCAGGCCGGCGAAACGCTGCTCGTTCATGCGGCGGCGGGCGGCGTGGGGATCGCGGCCGTTCAGATCGGCAAGGCGCTCGGTGCGACGGTCATTGGAACGGCGGGGAGCGACGACAAGCTCGAGCGCGTCAAGAAGGAAGGCGCGGACTTCACGATCAATTACAAGACGGAGGATTTCGTTCAGAAGGTGCGCGATATGACCGACGGCCGGGGCGCCGACGTCATCTACGATCCGGTGGGCGGCGACATCCTCGATCGATCGCTGAAGTGCATCGCGTGGAACGGGCGGCTGCTGGTGATCGGTTTCGCGAGCGGCAATATTCCGGAGATCAAGGCCAACCGGATTCTGCTCAAGAACATCTCCGTCGTGGGCCTCCATTGGGGGGCCTACGCCGTGAACGAGCCCCAGCGCATGCCCGAGACCTTCGACGCGCTCTTCAAGCTCTACGAAGACGGCAAGATCAACCCGGTAGTCTACAAGAGCTATCCGCTCGAGCAGCTCCCCGAGGCGCTCCGCGCCCTCGGATCGCGGGAGAGCTACGGCAAGCTCGTCGTGACCCCTTAGGACACATCCCGCGGAACGAGCGCCCCGAGAATTCCCGCGAGCCGCCACACCCCGCACAACTCCGCTGCGATAGCGCGCGCGCACGAGCAACCGTCCCCCCGGCCCCGTGCCGCCGCCGGCCGCGAAGGCCAGATGCCTTCACACCAGGAGCCGATGTCACATGCCTGGTCTATAGTTACAGGAAGGAAAATACGAGATATGCGCCGGGGAACATCCGGAACATACTGTACTGGCCGCCCGTCCAGCGGTTGCTCATCTGGTTGCTCGTTCCCGGCTCATCGCAGCACTTCCCGCGCGCCCCGACAAAGAGGGCAGGTTCGATGGCATCACGCGCACCCACACTTTCGAAATCACGCTACACCGCAGGGCTCCAGTGCCCGAAGCGGCTCTACCTGACCGGACACGATCCGCGCCTGGCCGATCCCGTCGGGCCCGTGCAGCAGGCCATCTTCGACAGCGGCAACCGGGTGGGCGCGCTGGCGCGCCAGCAATACCCCGGCGGCCTTCTCGTCGAGGAAGGACCTCTGCAGCACGCCCGCGCCGAGTCCCGCACGCGCCGCGCGCTCCAGGACGACGGGATACCCGCCATTTTCGAGGCGGCCTTCACGCATGAGGGCATTCGAATCCGGGCCGATGTGCTGCGACGCGCGGGCAAGGACGAATTCGATCTCATCGAGGTGAAGTCGACCACGCGCGTGAAGAACGAGCACGTCGACGACGTCGCCCTCCAGCTCCACGTCATCGATGGCGCGGGGGTCAGCATCAGGCGGGCGGGCCTCATGCACCTGAACCGCGACTACGTCCATCCGGGCGGTGAGTACGATCTCGCAAAGCTCTTACACCTCGGGGATTTGACCAAGGAGGCGCGCGGGCGGCTCCCTGCCGTCGAGTCCCACCTGGACGGCATGTGGGCGATTCTTCGCGAAAACACGCCGCCGCCCATCGAGATCGGGCCGCATTGCGCCCGCCCCTACGTCTGCCCCTTCCACGGCCACTGTCACCGGGATGCCCCGGCGCATCCGCTCCATGAGCTCTACCGGATCTCGCCCCGGCTGCTCGACGAGTTGCGGGCGCTCGGCTTGCGCGACCTCCGCGACCTGCCGGAGGGGGAGGTGGCGCTGACCAGGCTGCAGGATCGCCAGTGCCTCGCTATCAGGACGGGCAAGCCGATCATCGACGCCGCGCTGTCGAAACGATTGAAGGCCTACCGGTATCCTGTCCACTTCCTCGACTTCGAAACGGTGAATCCGGGCCTCCCGCTCTTTCCGGGCACGCACCCCTACCAGATGATCCCCTTCCAGTACTCCCTGCATGTGCTGGAGAAGAACGGGCAGCCGGTTCACCACGAGTATCTTCACGGCGGAGCCGACGACCCCCGCCCTGCCCTCGCGCGAAGCCTGGTCGAGGCCACACGCGGCGCCGCATCGGTCGCCGCCTATTCAAGCTTCGAGGCGACACGCCTCAGGGAGTTGGCCGACGCCCTTCCTGACCTGGCCACGGAACTGCTCAGCATCGAGGGCCGCGTGCAGGACATGCACCCCCTCATCCGGGACCATTGCTACCATCCGGACTTCCACGGGTCTTTCTCGATCAAAAACGTCCTCCCGGTCCTCGTGCCTGGAAGTGGCTACGGCGATCTCGCGATCGCCGAGGGGACGCTGGCCGGACTCGCCTACGCCGAGATGATCGACCCGGCCACGCCCGCGGACCGCGCCGTCCGGCTGCGCGCGGAGCTTCTAGCCTACTGCAAGCGCGACACCGAGGCCATGCTAAGCCTCTTCCAGCTGCTCGCTTCCTGAAAATCCTCGACTGATTGCGCCGCGCATCGGCAGGCGTTATGGTCACGAACGCGCACCGCGCTCAGCCGGGATCCTGCCCGCGCGCGGCCCGGGGGCCCGCAGGTACTCGTCGTCTTGTGACCGCAGCCGGCCCTGTCCCGAATCAGTTGCGTGGAGAAGGGTCATCGCCGAGGCGTCTTCCAGTTCGCTGAGATCACGGATCCCCGGCCACACCTTCATGGTGGTGGTGGCGATCTTCACCGGCGTTGCCGGGGGTTTCGGCGCCATTGCCTTCCGCGAGCTTATCAAGCTCGTTCAGTCCCGGTTCTTCGGAGGCAGCGGCGATCTTCTCCCGATCGCCAGCGCCCTTCCGTGGACCTACCGTCTACTCATCCCCGCACTGGGAGGACTCATTGTCGGGCCCCTGGTCTACTTCTTCGCCCGGGAAGCCAAGGGTCACGGCGTGCCGGAGGTCATGGAAGCCGTTACGCTGCGCGGAGGGACCATCCGCCCCCGCGTGGTGGCCGTCAAAGCGCTGGCCTCTGCGATCTCCATCGGATCGGGCGGTTCGGTGGGGCGCGAAGGGCCCATTGTTCAGATAGGCTCGGCGCTCAGCTCGACGATCGGTCAGTTCCTGCGGCTCCCTTCCCGCCACCTCAGGACCATCGTGGCCTGTGGCGCCGCCTCGGGAATCGCGGCGACCTTCAACGCACCCATCGCCGGAGCCCTGTTCGCCGTGGAGATCATCCTGGGTGACTTCGGCGTCGCCCAATTCAGCCCCATCGTCATCTCCTCCGTCGTGGCCACCGTGCTCTCCCGCCATTTCCTGGGCGACTTTCCCGCGTTCGATGTCCCGGACTACGCGCTCGTGAGCCCTTTCGAACTTGTCCCATACATGGGGCTCGGCATCGTCGCGGCTTTCGTGGGCGTGGGAATGACGGTCCTGCTCTACGGGACGGAGGACCTGTTTGAGCGGGTGCCGATGCCGGAGTACCTGAAGCCCGCCCTGGGAGGGCTTCTCATCGGGTGTATCGGCGTCTGGCTCCCCGAGGTATTCGGCGTCGGCTACGGCAGCATCAATCATGCCCTCGTGGGCAGCCTGCCCCTGCTGACCCTGGGGGCCCTCCTGCTGGCCAAGATGGTCGCCACCTCGGTCACGATCGGTTCGGGCGGCTCGGGCGGTGTCTTCGCGCCTTCGCTCTTTCTCGGGGCGGTGACCGGGGGCTTCTTCGGCACCCTCGTCCATCAGTGGTTTCCCGGCTGGACCGCGACGTCAGGCGCCTATGCCCTCGTGGGCATGAGCGCCGTCGTGGCGGCCACGACGCATGCCCCGATCACCGCCATTATCATCATATTCGAGATGACGGGGGACTACACCATCGTCCCGCCCCTCATGGCGTCGTGCGTGGTGAGCAGCCTTCTGGCCACCTGGCTCAAACGGGACTCGATCTACACCATGAAGCTCATGCGCCGCGGAGTGGACATCCGCGCCGTGCCCGACGCGAACGTGCTGAAGCACATCCGTGTCGCCGACATCTTCGATCGAGAAGCCGAGTTGATACCGGATTCAGCAAAGTTGCTCGTCGTGCTCGAGATGGTCGTCAGAAGCCGCCACAAGGAGTTATTCGTCCTCAACAACAGGGGGGAACTGGAAGGGGCCATCTCGCTGTCACGGCTGAGAGAAGTGATTTTCGAGCGCGAAACGCTGCAGGACGTGGTCGTCGCGGGGGATCTGCTGGATCCCTTCCGCATGACGGTGACCGAGCAAGACGACCTCGACCACGTGCTCCGCCTGTTCGGCCAGGGGGACATGGACGAGATCGCCGTGGTGCCGGCGGACAACCCTCGAAAGGTGATTGGTGTCGTGCGGAAATCCGACGTCATCGAGGCCCGGAATCGCGCCTTGATCGAACTGGATCTGACCGGAAGCCTGGGCAGCAGCGTCCGGCTCGCGGAGAAGCTACGCCGCGTCGACCTCGGGGATGGTCACGTCATGGGGGAGATACTGGCGCCGCCCGCATTTCTCGGCCGGACCATCGGCGAGCTGAACGTCAGGGTGGAGTACGGTGTGCAGGTGATCTTCATTCGAAACCAGACCGGGAGCAAGGGAGGTTCGAGGACTCGCGTCCCGTCCTCCAGCGACCGGATCCGCGAGGGGGATACGCTCCTCCTTGCGGGGCCCACCGCGGCCGTCGAGCGAATCGCAAGCATGTAGCGCCCCCGCTCCCTCGGCCCGATGCTGCCGTCGCCATCCCTCAGGGCCTGCGGGCGCTCTCCGACTGAGTGTCGCCGCCGGTCACCCCGCGCCCACCACCGGCTCCACGACGACCTCCGAGCGAACAGAATTGGCGATGAAGCAAATGCCGTGAGCGCGCTCGTGGAGCTTCCTGATCTCGGCTTCGTCGGGGATCCGCTCGCCCCCGAAAGTCACCCGCGGTCGAAGGACCACACGCGTGATCGCGAGCTTTCCCTCGGCGTTCTTCTCCAGGGTTGCAACTGCATGGTCCGCATAACTGTCCACGGTGAACTTCTTCCGCGCGGCGATCGCGAGGAACGAGAGCAGGTGACAGCTCGAAAGCGAGGCGGCATAGGCCGACTCCGGGTCGACCAGCTCGGGGTTTCCCATAAACTCCGGCGCCGCCGACGCGGTGAGCGTCACGCCCCCCTCGAAGCGCCAGGCGTGCGTCCGGTCATAGGTCTCGTAGCTGAAGTCGGGCGTGTTCCGCTTCCAGGTCACCGACGCCTTGTGTTCCGACATGAAGGAGCCTCCGGTTCAGAAAATTTAACAGCGCTGGACGGGCTGCGGCCCCGGGTCGTCATCCGCAATCGCCGGGCGCGCAGCAGCCGCCGCTGCCGGCGGCCGGCGCCGGCGTGCTTTCGCGGTAGGCCTCGCCCTTGGTTTCGCGGGGGTGGCGGAGCGCGGTGCGCGCGCAGTCGAAGGGCTCCCGGGCCGTCAGGGGAATTTCGATACGCGGCGGGACCGCGATGACGTCCTGCGAATAAGGAGGCGACGTGTAGATCCGGTAGGTCTTGGCGCACACGGCCACCCGCTGGCCGCGGCGAAGCACGTGGCCGTCGTCGTCCTCGACCTGCCTCCAGGGACCTTTGTAGATCACCGCCTGGTTCGCCTCGAAGCAGGGCCCTTCTTTTCCCTTTCGCCCCGTCACCGTGATCGCGCGGAACTCGATTCCATCGACTACCCGGAAGGGCTCCTCGACCCACTGATCCAGGGCGATGCCATAGAATCCCGCCTCCTCGAGCGCGCGCAGCAACTCTTCCTCCTGGAAAGCGCCGGAAATGCAGCCGCTCCAGAGTTCCGGATCGGCCTTGAGCGCCTCCGGCGCGAACTCGTCACTCACGATGTCAGAGATGGCGATGCGGCCGCCGGGTTTCAGGACGCGGAAGATCTCCCGGATGAGCGCCGGCTTGTCGGCGTCGTGCACGAGGTTCAGGACGCAGTTTGATATGACGACGTCGACGGACGCGTCGGGAACGAGAGGCTGCCCGGCCCTCTGGCGCCGGGAGTACTCGTCGAGGGACGCGAGATCGTGGAGGCTCTTGACCGGCTTGTCATTGAGCCTCGCCTCGAGCCTGTCGAGATCGAGGGCGAGATCCTGAATGCGGGCCTTGTGGAAGGAGATGTTCGCATAGCCGACGCGCTCGGACACGATCGGGGCGCTCCGGCGGGCAAGCGCGAGCATCTCATCGTTCATGTCTATACCGATCACGAGCCCCTTGGGTCCGACGATCTGCGCCGCGATGAAACATATCTTGCCGCCGCCGCTGCCGAGATCCAGAACCGTGTCGCCCTCGCGCACGTAGCGCGACGGATCTCCGCAACCGTAGTCGCGCTCGAGAACTTCCTCCGGAATGACCTCGAGATAGCGGGGGTCGTACTCCAGGGGGCAGCAAAGCGCCTCCTCGCGCCCGCGCGCGGCCTCCCCGTACCGCTCGCGGACCACGCGCTCCACATCGAGCGCGGAACCATTCTTTCCTGCGGCCATGCGTCTTCCTCCTCTTGACTCTGTTGACCTGGACCGGCCCTGCCGGGGGCCGGCGGCGCGCAAACCCCTCCCTATCCTGATGCCGGAAGCGCGAAAAAGGATTCAGGCGTGGGGGGAAAAACGGAGGCGGTCTATCGCCCGCGTGACCGGGACCATAGAACCGCATCGAGGGAATATTTTCCACCGCCCGCGAAGAGGAGGGTAATGTAGGGAATCGCGTACAGCAGCGCGAACTCCTTCTTTGCAAAGGGGTCGGCGCCGTGGACCACCAGCACCACCACGAGCATGTTGATAACGAGGGGAAGCGCGGCGACCCGCGTCGCGAAGCCGAGGAGAATCGCGATGGCGCAGAAGAACTCGGCGAAGGTGGCCAGGGCCAGGCTCGCGGCGCTGCCGATGCCCAGCGGATCCGGGAAGACGGCTGATTTCTCGGTGAAACCGGCGAGCTTGTCCCAGCCGTGGGAGTAGATCATCATGCCGGCCGTGCCGACCCGGAGAACCAGCAGCCCGAACGATCCCGCACTCTGACGCGTGGTGTTGTCGAGGATGGATCCGATCATATTTCCCCCTTATCGTCCGGTCAGGTTTGCCCGCCGTAGGCGTCCCGCATCTCGCCGATGCGCGCGATCTTGGCGTCAAAGAGCGACCAGTCGTCGCGATCGGCGATAGCCTCCCAGATTTTCTCCACCTCGTCAACGAGAAGCGCGCACGGGCGCACGCCTTCGAAGTACGGATGGGCGCGAACGGCCCGGGCTTCCGGCTCGTAGGTCTCGAGTGCGCGCCGGAAGGAAGCAAAGGGACCTCCCGCGTAGCGCGCGCCCGCGGGGCCGTTCATCGCGCGCCGCTCGGCGCCCATCCCGCCGCGCCAGTCGAAGAAGAACTGCTCGAATCCCGCACCGCTCTCTTCGAGAAATTCGGAAGCCACCGCGAGGAGTCGCGCATCGGACTCCGGCCCCAGCGCGCGAAGCCCGAGCCGCGACAGGAACCCTGCTTGCAGCGCGAGATCGAGATCGTGTTCGTATCCGTCGAGCGCCTCCGAAAGCGACGCCTCGGTTGCGAGGGGCCGGAGCGCATCGGCGAGCCGCTCGAGATTCCAGCGCACGATCAACGGCTGGCGGCCGTAGGCGTACAATCCGCCGTGATCGAAATAGGCCGCCACGAAAGCCGGATCGAGGGCTGGCAGGAACCGGTAGGGGCCGTAGTCGAAGCTCTCGCCCGTCACGTTCATGTTGTCGGTGTTCAGCACACCGTGAACGAACCCGGCCATCATCCAGCTTGCGCAGAGTGCGGCGCTCCGCCGGGATACCTCCCGAAGAAAGGCCGCAGGCCTGTTCCCGGAGAGGGCGAGTTCCGGCATGTAATTCTCGATGCAGTAATCGAGCAGGTTCCGGAGACTCGCGCCGTCCTTGAGATAGGACAACCTTTGGAAGTTCCCGAAGCGCACATGGGAATGGCTCAGGCGCACGAGAACGGCGGAACGGGTCGGCGCGGGCTCGTCGCCACGGTGCAACGATTCGCCCGTCTCTATGAGGCTCAGATTCTTGGAGGTGCTGACGCCCAGCGCCTCGAGCATTTCCGAGGCAAGAACCTCACGGACGCCGCCTTTCAGGGTCAGCCGTCCGTCGCCGCCCCGCGACCAGGGCGTCTGCCCGCTCCCCTTCGTGCCGAGATCGAGCAGGCGTCCGTCCCGGGCGTCGATGAGCTGCGCAAAGAGAAAGCCGCGGCCGTCGCCCAGGTTCGGGTTGTAGACCATGAACTGATGGCCGTGGTAACGCAGCGCAAGAGGCCGGTCGAGATTTCCTGGAAGCGGTTCGAAGCGCGCGAAATGCTGCTCCCATTCCTGGCCGTCGAGATCCTCGAGCCCGATCCGGGCTGCCCACCGATCATTCCGGTAGCGGATTCTCGACGTCGGAAAGCACGCAGGCTCGACGGCGTCGAAGAAGGCGCCCCCCAGCGCCGGGAAGCGCGGTGCGGGGCGGTAGGCGGCTGAAACCGGCATGATTGAAAATACTCCGGGGCGCGCTACGGCGCCCATCCGTGGGCAATTGCCCCGCCGATGCTAACATAGGCCCCGGGCGGCGAGCGCGCGGCCTCGACGATCGGGAGGGCGCGCAGGGGAGAACGGCCCATGGACGCCGGATGGATTGATCGAACCCTCATGCAGCGGCTGTTGCCCCGCCTGCGGCGCGCCACAGCGTCCGCGGAGCGGCCGGGCCTCGGGCACATTGAACTGGACGACGCCCTCGTGCGTGTGCGCGATCTCGGCAGGGGCCCGTCGACGATTGTCTTCACGCCCGATCCGCCCAACGTCATCGAGCACTACGACCGCCTCTTCGAACTTCTGTCGCCCGCGCATCGCGTGATTTGTCTCGAGATCCCGGGCTTCGGCCTGTCAGTTCCCAAGAAGGGCTTCAGCTTCTCTTTCGAGTCGCAGGTGCGCATCGCGGCGAAAATTCTCGACAGGCTCGAAGCCGCGCCCTGCGTTGTCGCGTTTTCCTGCGTGGCGGGCCAGATGGCCCTTCGTCTGGCCGCCGATCGGCCCGAACTCGTATCGCACATTATCCTGATTCAAACCCCGTCCTGGCCCGAGCAGATCGCCTGGTACAACCGGGTGGATCCGCAGGGGCGGCTGGGCACGCCCGTGCTCGGGCAGCTCATTCTGGCGGTCGGTAAGCGGCGCGTCGCGCGCGGCTGGTACGACATTTGCACGCCCGACACCGCCACCGCGGCGCGCTTTGACACCGTCGCACAGGCTGCGTTCGATCAGGGCGCCGGCTACTCGCTGGCCTCGGCCTTCCAGAAACTCGTGTCCGAACCCGCGCCGAAGTTCAGCGACCTCGAGAAGCCGTCAATGGTTCTCTGGGGCCTGAAGGATCGCACGCACCGGCGGACCGACAAGCGTTCATCCCTCACCCATCTGCCGCATGCGGCCTACCGGGAGTTCGAGGGGACAGGGCACTTCCCGGAACTCGAGCGGCCCGAGGAGTTCTGCAAGGCGCTGGCGGAGTTCCTCGAGGGATCTCCGTGATCGCGGCGATCATGCAGGAGAACGAAGCGCTCGTCCGTTTCGGGGCCTTCGCTTCCGTCTTCGGAGTCATGGCCCTCGCGGAGATTTTTCTCCCGCGCCGGCGGATCGAGAACGCGCATAGGCGCCGGTGGCCGCCCAATCTGGGCATCCTCGTGATCAATACGCTGCTCGTCCGGCTGCTCTTTCCCGCCGCAGCGGTGGGTATGGCCATCGCGGCCGGCGAACGGGGCTGGGGACTCCTGAAGGTTGCCGCGATTCCCGCCTGGATAGCCCTGCCCGCCGCAGTCCTGCTTCTGGATCTCCTGATTTACCTGCAGCACGTCATGTTCCATGCCGTGCCGCTCTTCTGGCGCTTTCACCGGATGCATCACTCGGACGTCGACTTCGACGTGACAACGGGCGGCCGCTTTCACCCCGCCGAGATCCTGCTGAGCATGGTCATCAAGGTGGGGGCCGTCGCCGCGATCGGCCCGCCGGTTGCGGCAGTCGTCCTGTTCGAGATAGTTCTCAGCAGCATGTCGCTTTTCAACCATTCGAACGTGCGCATCCCGTCGGCGCTGGACGGGGTGCTGCGCTGGTTCGTCGTGACCCCGGACATGCATCGCGTGCACCACTCGGTCGTGACACGAGAAACCAACAGCAACTTCGGATTCAATCTGCCTTGGTGGGATCGCCTGCTGGGCACCTACCGGGCCCAGCCGCGGGACGGCCATCTCGAGATGCGAATAGGGCTCGAGAGTTTCCGGTCGCCGGCGGAGTACGGCCTTGCGAAGATGCTGACGCAGCCACTCCGGGGCGATGCGGCAGGCGCGTCGATCACGGATCGCGGGCGATGAGATCGCCGGTCTGACGGCGGGAACGGGAGTGATGTGAAGAACACAGTCGAGAAGATTGAACGGATACTCCGGGAGCGCTTCGATCCCCTGCACATAGAGATCGCGGACGAGAGCGCGGCGCACGCCGGACACGCCGGCGCGGCCTCCGGCGGCGGGCACTACCGCGTGAAGATCGTTTCCGCCCGCTTCGAGGGGATGCCTCCCCTCGCCCAGCACCGCCTCGTGAACGAGGCGCTCGCCGATCTCCTGCAAGGCGAGATCCACGCGCTCGCCCTGACGACCCTCCCCACCTCTGGCTGGCAGAAATGACCTGGCACCCGATCTCCGGCAGATTTTACAAGTAATTTTAGCCTGAAGATCGACGATCTTATCCGCGACGCCGGCTTCCGGCTGGCCGACGTACACGAGTTCGTCCCAGCCGGCCGCGCGAGCTTCTCCGACTACCAGTACCGGGGAAGCGCGACGCGCTGATACGCGGTGGCGGGTTCAGCTGGGAAGGACGGGTATTACAGGAAATAGTCCAGCCGCTCGTCGGCCAGCGGAAGATCAACATCCTCGCGGGGATCCTCAATCATCTTTTCAATCCACCAGTTCACCCCGTTGTAGAGGCAGGTGACCTCGCGGCACTCGTGGCTCGCGTCGAAACCGTCGAGGATCTTCAGGAGCCCTTCACTGGTCCCCCGCGAAGCATCGTCGTCGCAGTAGGCCTGAGGGCCGGCAATCAGCGCCTTATGCTCGCCCCGATGGGCGGGGCAGTTGTAGAGCCCGGTGGGTGTCAGAACCTGTCGCAGCGCCTGCATGTGGCAGGTGCGCGGCTGGTTCGTGTAGTCCTTCCAGTTGCCCTCCTCGAGAACGCGGAGGTTCGTGCTCTCGTAGACGTCGAATTTCTCCGTCGCGAGGCACTTGGCGCGATCGACCTCGGCGCGGATCCGGCGAACAATTGCATCGAGCTCTTCCTGGGCGTGGGTCGGGTCCATCACTTCGGCGCCCTCGGGCGATCGCTCGAGGAAGGGTTTGAGCGAGATGTAGTCAAAGCCGTAGCGGTGCGCCCGCTCGGTGGCCATGACGATCTCGTGGATGTTTTCGTGAATCTCCACCCCGGAGCGCTCGGCGCCCTTCCAGACGATGATGTAGGAGAAACCGACCCTCACGCGGGGGTTGCGCTCCTTGATCTTCGGAATCCATTCGCAGATGGAATCGAGATCGAGCTTCTTGTCGACCGGCTTGTGCATGGCCAGGAAGAGGTCGTTGCTGCCCGAGTCGAGCGAGAGGCGGATCCAGTCGTGCTCATCGAGGTGCTCCGCGGCCTCGAGCAGCCGGTTGCCGCGCCCCCCGTTCGAGACAACAGCCACCTGAAGCCGGAGGCCCTTCAGGAATTCGACGAATCCCGCGAAGCCGGGATAGAGGGTCGGCTCACCGCCGCCAATGAGGATCACCGACTTGAGACCCCGCCCGGCCATGCGCTCCACCGAGCGTCGCAACTCCGCCTCGACGTGCTTGTGGCGCGAATTCAGGATGTCCCAGTCGATGCAGTGATCGCAGCGGTAGTTGCAGGCGGTCGTGAGATCGAGATTGATGGAGATCGGCGCGAGATCGGGGGTCTCGGGCGCCGGCTTCCCTTCCTTCCGTGCCGTGCCGAGCGCTTTCCGCCAGTCCACGTATGCCCGCATGTGATCCCGCAGGGCCGGCTGCAGCAGTTTCCCTCTGAAATCATGAATCGTGTGGCTCAAAGATTCTCCCTCACGGTTGGCCCCTCGCGGGCCTCTCTCAAGACCCCTCGTAGGCTCGGGTGAGCTGATCCAGTAGCAGCATTCGCTGGATGATCTCCGCGCCGCGGCGTTCATCGTCTCCCGCGGCGGCGTCCCCCAGATCGTTCACGAAATCGGCGACCAGCAACTCCAGCGGATCGGGAACCTCGACCGTCCGGCCGCCGTCCCCGAAGAAGAGCGCGTAGTCCTCCATCCGAACCGTGCGTTTGGCCCAGCATCCGTCGACGCCGTAGCCGGCCTCGCGAGGCTGGCGCTCCTGGCGCAGGAGCCGGACCTCGGACTCGACTTCCCGGCCGTCCGACAGGAACCGGAAGGCCACGGTTACCTCCGGAGCATCGCTCGCCCGGGTGGAGTAATGAATCTGACCGAGCGTGACCTTTTCCCCGGGCGCTATCGCCTGCAGAAGGCTGAGCGCGTGAGGCATCGCGTCGCCCAGCATCTGCACGCCCGTGGAGACGGGTGAGAGCAGCATCTCGAAGCGGCCCACCCCCCGCGAAAGCGCTCCCGGGTGCAGCCGCTCATAGGCCGGAAGCGTGTAAGGCCAGGGGCAATTCTCCCGGAGCCTGAGACGGCGCGCCCGGAACCCCCGCACGATCCGCCGGCTCGTCTCCGCCAGCGTGTCGATCCCCCAGACGAAGGGCTTCTCGCAGAGGACGTGAAGCCCCGCCTCGAGCGCGGCATCGAGATAGCCCTGGTGCGTGTTCGCCGGCGATAGGATGGCGAGAGCTGTCGGCGACTCGGCCTCGAGCAAGGCCTCGAGGGTCAGGTAACCCCGGGCTTCGATGCCATAGCGCGTTTTCAAATCCGCAATGGCGCTGTCGAGGGTATCTTCGCGCGTGCCGACGAGCCCGCCAATTTCGGCGCCGGCCTGATTCAGGAACCGCACCACGAAGGGGCCGAGCCCCTGCCGTCGGCGCCTGCCGCCGACGATCCCGACGCGGAGTCTTTCCATGAAGCGTCCGCCTCCGATCCGGGCGGTGCGGGTGTCACCCCGAGGCCGCATGAACGCGGCAAAGGCTAGGTTACCTGCCCCTCGAACGCAACCCAAAAGGCCCTCAGAGCGGGGATAAGCCTTCGAATGCGGGGGCTTTCCCCGCCTCGCGGCACGGGTGCCGCCCTTTCCGGCGCCCCCTCAGCGGGTGCGGTCGGTCCGGCGGTCGTAGTGCGTGTGTCGAATGCGGGGGTCGGCCGGATTCTCCACGGTCTCGCGTTCGACCCAGACTTCGGGATCGACGGGGGGAAAGCGCACGGCGCCCTCTCCCTCCACGTGGTCGGGAACGTGGGTCAGGTCGATGAACTCCGCATGGTTCATCGCCTCGGCGTAGATTCCCGCGCCGCCGATGAACCAGATGTCTCCCTCACAGGTCGCGAGCGCGGCAGGGATGCCGGGAAAGCACTCCACGCCCCGGAGGTCGCGCGCCGTGATGACGATGTTCCGCCTTCCGGGGAGCGGCTTTCCACCGATCGACTCCCAGGTCTTCCTTCCCATGATGACCGTGCCGCCCGAAGTGAGCAGCTTGAAGCGCCGCAAATCGGCAGGGTAGTGCCAGGGGACGCGGCCACCCAGGCCGATGACCCGGTCCGGCGACATTGCGACGATGATACCGCGACGGGAGGCCACTACACGGCCACCTTGAACTTGATGGGGGGTTCGGGGTCGTAGCCGGAGAGAACGAAGTGGCGCATCACTTCCCCGGTGTCCGCCTCGAGGAGCTTCGCGATCTCGTCCAGCGACTTGATGGAGGGATCGATGGAGAGCCGGGGGAGCAGGCGCGGCTCCCGGGTGAGCTGCTCCCGCAAACCGGGCACGTGATCATACTCGGCCATCGAACCGTCGGGCTTGGCGGTGTAGACGTGGGCATCCACCAGCGTGTGCGCGAAGATCCCCGGCCGGATGCCCGTGAAGCGGGAGAACAGCTCGAGCAGAAGGGCGTAGCCGGCGACGTTGTAGGGAACCCCCAGCGCCACGTCGCAGCTTCGCTGCGTGAGGTGCAGGCAGAGGATGGGCTCGCCGTCATCGGCGATCTGAACGTTGAAGATGAACAGGCAGTGGCATGGAGGGAGCTGGCTCCGCTGCGCGTTGCCCGGCTCCCAAGCGGTCACCACCAGCCGGCGGCTCATCGGATTGCGGCGAATCTCTTCGAGGACCCAGGCGATCTGGTCGTTGAAGGCGCCGCGCCCCGCTTCCCGCACGGGGAAGTTCCGCCAGAAGTTGCCGTAAGCGCTCGGCACCTCTCCCTTCTCATCCGCCCAGGGATCCCAGAAGGCGCACTTGTGCTTGCGCAGCAGGCCGATGTGGGTCTGCCCCGACAGGAACCAGAGATTCTCGACGACGATGTTCTTCCAGGAAATCTCCTTGGTCGTGAGAAGCGGGAATCCGTCCCGAAGATCGATCTCGTAGTTGATGTTGAAGGTCGAGAGCGTGTCGACGCCCGTGCGGTTCTCCTTCCGCGTGCCTCGTTCCAGCACTTCCCGCACGATGTCGAGGTAGGCTTTCAACGCTGACTCCTCCCGGGCTGCCCCCGGCCGCGGCCGGCAAGGGAGCGCCTCATGGGTCACCCATTGTGTCTATACCAGAACCCGGGAAGCTCTCAAGTGCGGAACAGATGCGACGATGGATTGGCTGGAAACAGGGCTCGGGAAGGGCCTACCAGGTGGGGTTTCGATGAAGAAGCATGTTGGCGGCCTCATGGTTCACCGCCTTGGACATGAGATGGCCCTGCCCGAACTCGCATCCCAGCTCGCGCAGGCGCGCGAGCTGCGTGGAGGTCTCGATCCCCTCCGCGACCACGGTCATGCGCAGGTTCCTCGCGAGGGCGATGATCGTCTTGACGATCTCCTCGTTCGCCAGGGTTTCCTTCATGCCGTGCACGAAGGCGCGATCGATCTTCAGGGTCTCGAAGGGAAAACGGTGCAGCGCCGCGAGCGAGGAATGGCCCGTCCCGAAGTCGTCCACCACAACGCCGATGTTGAGCTTCTTCAGCTGGCTGACGATGAGCTGCGCGGTCTGGATGTTATCCATCACCACGCTCTCCGTAATCTCGAGGAGCAACGTCCGTGGATCGATCGCCGTATCCGCCAGCACCGACTTTATGAAGTCCGTCAGATCGGGCTTGGCGAAGTGCTTCCCCGAAAGATTGACGTTGATGGTGAGGGGCGGGTCGAACTCGTAGCGGAGCTGCCATGACTGGATCTGACGGCAGGCCTCGCGAAGGACCCAGCGGTCGATGGGGACGATGAGAGAAATCTCCTCGGCCATCGGGATGAAGTCCATCGGCGGCACCAGATGCCCGTCAGGGTGGAGCCAGCGCGCGAGCGCCTCGAAGCCCGCGATCTTGCCGGTTCTGAGATCGACGATCGGCTGGTAGTGAATCTGGAAATCGCCTCGCTCGACCGCGCGACGCAGATCGGTCTCGAGCTCGAGCAGGGCGATCGCGCGCGTGTGCATGGCCGAATCGAAAAGCTCGTAACGCGCCTTCCCCTGGGCTTTCGCCCGGTACATGGCCGTGTCTGCGTCGCGGATCAGATCCTCGGGCTTCGCGTAGTCGGCGCTCCCCAGCGCGATGCCGATGCTCGCGGTGGTGAAGACCTCCTTCCCGTCCAGGTTGAATGCGAGGGACAGCCGGTTGCAGATCTGCTCGGCCACCCTCGTCGCATCCTTCGCGTCGCTGATGTCGCCCAGCAGGATCGTGAACTCGTCGCCGCCGAGGTAGGCTGCGCTGTTCCCTTCCCGCACGTGGTCCTCCAGCCGGCGTGCGACGCTCACGAGCAGTTTATCGCCTGCATCATGGCCCAGACTGTCGTTGACCATTTTGAAACGATCCAGATCGAGCATCAGCACCGCAAAGATGTAGTTCGAGTCCCGCCGTGCGCGCCCGAGCGCCTGATCGACCCGCTCCATGAAGAGCGCGCGGATCGGAAGCCCGGTGAGTGCGTGGCGGAATGCGGTGCTGAGCACCGTCTTTTGCATCGCCTGCCGCTCGGCCGGATCTCCGCCGCTCTCGACGACCCGGCGCAGTTCGCTCTCGATCTGCTGGCTGGCCGCGGCGCTCTCGCGCGCGCCGTCAGGGCCGCGAATGGCTCGCCCGCTCGCCTGCGAGTCGAGGGGCACGGTAACGGTGGTTCGCACAGCGCGGCCGACCGGAGAGGGCTGCGCAGGGGCCGGATGTTCGCTCGCGGGCGCTCCCTCGGGGGGCTGGGCCTGGCCGGCCTCCGCCGCCTTTTGATCGGCGGCGTGGGCATCGGCCGTAAACCGGGCCGCGCGCGCGTGGTCACCGCGCTCTTCCATCACGCGCGCAAGCCGCCTCCGCACCTGGGCCAGGCCGGCAAAATTCTCGAGGCGTTCGTGAATCCAGAGGAGCCGGAAAAGCGGGTCCGTACGATGGGGATAGTTTTGCGCAAGCTGCTCCAGCTCGGCGATCGCCAGGTGGCTGTCTCCCTTCCGGAACAGCACATCCGCCTTGCCCAGGCGCTGATCGAGCTTTCGGTCCTCGCTCACACGCTCGCCCTGGCTCAACTCGCTGAAAGATCCCACGTCTCCGGATCGACGCACCGAGGCGCCGGGACCCGACCGCGTTTCGGGTTCGTAGTTTTCCTGTTCGCGCAGGCTGACCTCGATCGGCATGGATGGAAGGGGCGCAGGCGCCTCGGTGGGCCTTGTGGGCTCCGGCGTAGCCGGCGCGGGAGATGCGACGGGCGCTGCTGCACCGGGCGCCGCTGTGGACACGCTTCCAGTTTGCGGCGCGACCTCCCGCTCCTCGGCGACCGAATCGAGCTCGCGCAGACGCGCGACCACCTCCCGGCGCCTGCCGTGATCCCACTCCGACTTGTAAAGCTCGACCGCCTCCTCGAACAGCGCCTTGGCCTCGCTCGCTTCGTCCGCCTGCGCCTTCGCTTCGCCTAGCAGCTCGACGGTGCGCCCCGATCGGGACTGCTGCGCTGCGCCTTCCAGAACCTCGAGGGCGAGTTTCGGTTCTTGGCGCGTGAGATAGACCTCGGCGAGCTTGAGCTTCAGCCGCTGGTCTCGCGGCGCTACCTTGCACATCCGCTGGGCGATCTCGAGCAACTCCTGCGAGCCGGGCTCCACGTCGGAGATGGCGTGGCAAAACTGCTCGTATCCTGATTCGTCGTAGGTTTCGCGGTAGTAGAGCGAAGCGACCTCGAGCCGCTTTTCCACGTCCGGAGGGCCGAGGTCGGCAATCTTCTTGAGGATGTCGATGGACTGGCGCTTGTCGCCGCTTCGCTCGTCGAGGCCGGCGGCATTCTGGTAGTGGCGGACGGACTCCGAGACATGACCGAGCTTTTCGTTCAGATCGGCCAGATCGAGATGCACCGCGCGGGCGTCGGGCTGGAGCGTGAGCACCCGCTTCAGGACCGCGATGGCCTTTGGGTAGAAACCCGCCTCGGAGAAGGACTGCGCGAGGCGGCAGTAGGAATCGGCGGCCCGGTCCCGGTAACCCGCGCGCTCGAAGATCTCGGCGCTCTTGAGCAGGAAGTTGGCATCACCCGGGATGCGCTCGATGAACGCGTCGTACTCCCTGGAGGCTTTTTCGGGTTGTCCTCGCGAAATGAGCTTCTGGAGCGAAGCCAGGCACTTGTCTCTGTCGGCGGAAGCCATGCGCACCCAGTTCGAGATTCTGAGAAAACGGCCGTGGGACGTTGGGAGTCGGATACCGAAGGCTTATCGGCCGGACACCCTCTCTGGTTGAGGCGGGGCCGGGTCCCGGTCAGATTTTCCGGAGCGGCGGGGCAGGCGCCATCTGCCCGCCCTTGCGACGGTTTGAGGGCCGGCGCCCAGGGTCATTGACAGTCTCCCCAAATGCCAGTAATTTCAGTGCTTTCCTGCATCCTCAAGGGGCTTCCGGGCCCCTTTAGATTCAAAGACCGAAAAGGAGCCCTCTCGATGACCCTCGCCACCAACCTCGGCTTCCCCCGCCTGGGTGCCCACCGCGAGCTGAAGCGCGCCCTGGAGCAGTTCTGGGGAGGCAAGATCGACCAGGCCTCGCTCCTCGAGACCGCGCGCGCGCTGCGTGAGCGCCACTGGAAACTCGCCAAGGAAGCCGGGCTCGATCACATACCCAGCAATGATTTCTCATTTTACGATCACGTGCTCGACACGGCCTGCATGGTGGGCGCCGTTCCCTCGCGCTACCCGGACGAGAAGGGTCCCGTAACGCTCAAGACCTACTTCGCGATGGCCCGGGGGCTGCAGGACAAGGCCGCCGGCCTCGACGTCCCCGCCATGGAAATGACGAAGTGGTTCGACACGAACTACCACTACATCGTTCCGGAGTTCGCAGCGGATCAGGCCTTCCGGCTCGCATCCACCAAGGCGGTCGCGGAGTTCGAGGAGGCAAAGGCCCTGGGCGTGCACACGCGGCCCGTGCTGCTGGGCCCAGTGAGCTTCCTGCTCCTCGGCAAGATGCACGGCGAGGCCGCCGGCGCGCAGCTCCGGCTCCTCCCGGCGCTTCTTCCGGTCTATGAGGAGATCCTCTCGAAGCTGGCCGCGGCGGGCGCCGACTGGGTGCAGATCGACGAGCCCTGCCTCGTGCTCGACCTGCCGAAGGGCGCCGACGACGCAGTGAAGAGCGCCTATGCGCGCCTCGGCGCGGTGTCGAACAAGCTACGCATCCTCCTCGGAACCTACTTTGGCGACCTTCGCGACAACCTCTCCCTCGCCTTCTCGCTCCCCGTCGCCGCGATCCATCTCGATCTCGTGCGCGGCAAAGGAAGCCTCGATCAGGCGCTGAAGACACTGCCCGAGGGGATGATGCTCTCCCTCGGCCTGGTGAACGGCCGCAACATCTGGCGGTCCGATCTCGAAGCAGCCTTCAAGCAGCTCGAGGCGGCGATCAAGGCGCTTGGAAGCGACCGCCTCATGGTCGGCCCCTCCTGCTCGCTTCTCCACGTGCCGGTCGATCTGGATCTGGAAGAGAAGCTCGACGACGATCTCCGGAGCTGGCTGGCCTTCGCGAAGCAGAAGCTCGCGGAGATCCGCGCGCTGGCGACGGCGGCCAACGAGGGGCGCGATGCGGCCAGGGCGGCTTTCGACGCCAGCAAGAAGGCAGTCGAGAGCCGGCGCACTTCCAAGAGAATTCACAACAAGGACGTCGAGGCGAGGCTCGCGAAGACCGACGCATCGATGGCCCGCCGGAAGAGCCCCTATGACGAGCGCCGCAAGAAGCAGATGGCGCTCCTCGGGCTCCCGCCCTACCCCACCACGACCATCGGTTCCTTTCCCCAGACGAAGGAAGTCCGCGCGGCCCGCGCCGAGTTCAAGGCCGGCAAGCGGGACGAGGCGAGCTACAACGCCTTCCTCCGCGAGGAGACCGAGAAGGCGGTGCGTTTCCAGGAGCGGATCGGGATTGACGTGCTCGTTCACGGGGAGTTCGAGCGGAACGACATGGTCGAGTACTTCGGAGAGCAGCTGGAAGGATTCGCCTTCACGCAGCATGGCTGGGTGCAGAGCTACGGCTCGCGGGGTGTCAAGCCGCCGATCATCTTCGGCGACGTCTGGCGTTCCGCGCCGATGACGGTCGAGTGGTCGAAGTACGCGCAGTCGCTCACCGACAGGCCCATGAAGGGAATGCTCACGGGCCCCGTGACGATTCTCCAGTGGTCCTTCGTCCGGGACGATCAGCCGCGCTCCGAGAGCTGCCGTCAGATCGCGCTGGCCATCCGCGACGAAGTGGTGGATCTGGAGTCCGCGGGCATCAAGGTGGTCCAGATCGACGAGCCGGCTCTCCGCGAGGGGCTCCCGCTGCGCAAGTCCGACTGGGAGGCGTACCTGGGCTGGGCGGTCGAGGCCTTCAAGATCTCGTCCTCCGGCGTCAAGGACGAAACCCAGATCCACACCCACATGTGCTACGCGGAGTTCAACGACATCATCGAGTCCGTGGGAGCCATGGACGCCGACGTGATCTCGATCGAGACTTCTCGTTCGCAGATGGAGCTTCTGGACGCGTTCGTGCGCTACCGTTACCCGAACGAGATCGGCCCCGGTGTCTACGACATCCACTCGCCCCGGGTTCCCGACAAGTCGGAGATGGAGGCGCTTCTCGAAAAGGCCATCAAGGTTCTGAAGCCCGAGCAGATCTGGGTCAATCCGGACTGCGGGCTCAAGACGCGCGCCTGGGCGCAGGTGG
>JAUYMQ010000429.1 GCA_030698575.1 Deltaproteobacteria bacterium | reverse complement strand
ATGAATCGGAAGAGGTAGTCCTCACCGACGAGCAGAAGAACGAGGCGGCGGAAGCCGCAGCACGGGCCGCGGAAGCGGCAGAGATGACGGATTTCGAGGCCGGTTTCGCCGGTACGCCCACGGAAAAAACCCCGCCGGCGGACGAGGACGAGGCAGCCAAAGAGGCAGCAGCAGCAGCGGAGAAGGAGGCGGCCGACAAGGCTGAAGCCGACGCCGCGGCAGCAGCGGCAGCGGCAGCGCCGAAGTACCGTCAGATCACGGAGACGGAGTGGACGCATATCCAGAGCAAGGCGGCAGAGGTCGACCAGATCCGGGCCGACCACCGCAAAGAGCTCGACAAGGCATTCGGTAAAGTGGGCGGGCTGGAGCGCACGCTTGCCACGATTCAAGCAGCAACACCGGCAGGGTACGCCGTCGAGGTCACTGACGACGTCGTCGCTGACCTCGCGAAGGAGTTCCCTGAGCTCGGTGGCCTCGCGCTGAAGGCGTTCAAGACGTTCGCCGGAAAGCTGAAGGGCACCGCCCCGGTAGCAGCCGCGGCCGCCGCACCCGATCCGAAAGAGATCGATTCGACCGTGACCGCGCGACTGGTCGCGATCCAGAGCGAAGAGCTCGAGGACGCGCGCCCGGACTGGCGAGAGGTCGTCGGCGACAAAGATTCGAAGACGCCGTACCGCGTATGGCTCGCGACGCAGACGCCGGAGTACCAGGCGAGGCTCGCGTCGACTAACAGCGCCGGCGTGATCGCTCGCTCGATCGAAAAGTTTGAAACCGCAGCAGCAGCAACCGCGAAAGCGGCCGCCGCTGCCGCCGAAAAGGCGGCCGCAGCGAAGAAGGCGGAGGAAGCGGCAGCGAGACGCAAAGGCGTTCTCGAGGCAGCCGTCAACCCCCGCGCCTCCGGCAGTCACGTCACCCCGAACAAGGGTGATGACGATTTCGAAGAGGGCTTCAAAGAAGGCTAGAAGAACTGGTCGCTTTGTAGTACGCAGGATCTAGCTCGCCGCAACGACGAGCGCATTGCTCTCCCACGTTCAAGTCGCCGGAGAAAGAAGCAGCAGTCCACCTCCAAGTGGTGGCGTCGCAGCACGCCCACCCCACACCGACTTCAACAAGGAATCACACCATGGCAATGCAAACGTTTGCCCTCAACGCAGGGCGCCTCAACAAGTACAAGGGCCAGATTCTGTCCCACGCCGTTCCGATGGAGGTGCTGGGTAAAGCCGGCCGCCAGGTGCGGTTCCCGAAGAATAACAGCGACACCTACGTCGCCCGCCGGTTCCTGCCGTACAACACGAGCTCGACGAACGCGAACACCCAGAACCAGTTCTTCACCGCCGGCACGGGTAACCGTGACGTCACGATCGTCCAGGCGCACCAGACCCAGGAAGGCGTGACCTCGACCCCGACCTCCATCACCCCGATGGACGTGACGGTTGTCATGGCGCAGTACGACTGCCTCTACGGTTTCACCGACAAAACGTACGACTTGTATGAGGACGACATCCCGAAAGAGATGATCACTCAGGTCGGCGAGCGCGTGACGTTCGTCAACGAGATGATCATCTATGGCGCGCTGCGCGCCTGCACGAACCAGTACTACGGCGGGACAGGCACCACGGTCGCGACCGTTAACGGCGGCCTCACTCTCGGTTTCGTCCGCAAGATCTCCAAGAACCTCCAGGCGAACCACGGCAAGCCGGTGAACAGCGTGCTGAAGGCGAGCGGCGCATACGGCACGGATGCCGTGGCCGCGGGCTTCACCGTCTACTGCCACACCGACCTCGAGCCGGACATCCGTGACATCCCCAACTTCACCCCGGCGGAGAAGTACGCGAGCGGCACGCCGATGCCGGGCGAGATCGGCAAGGTGGAGCGCTTCCGCTTCATCACCTCGCCCGACCTCCCGGCGGTTCAGGACGGCGGCGCCGCAGTCGGCGCGACCGGCCTGTACTCGACCTCGGGCAGCAACATCGACGTCTACACCCTCATCGTGACGGCGCAGGACGCGTGGTCGCAGGTGGCGGTGCGCGGCAAGGATGCGCTCGACCCGACCTACCTCCCGCCCGGCCAGAAGTCGAAGTCCGACCCGCACGGTCAGCGCGGCTACGCCGGCACCATCTGGTGGAAGGCCGTGATGATCGAAAACAACGGCTGGATGGCGATCGGAAGCGTCGGCTCCAAGACCCTGAGCTAATCACAACCAACGTGACGGGCGGGAGGTGACTCCTGCCCGCGCTCTCACTAAGGAGTCTCGCATGATCGACACACTCACCCGTTACCTCTCCGGCGTTGCGTCGGAGCGGGATCGCGCAAATCTGCGCGCGATTCTGGCGCCGATCGCCGACCGGCTCTCTTGCCAGTCGCACTCATCCGCTGGGCTGGAAATCACAACCGGCGGCGGCACAACGGCGCAGATCGGCTCTGGCTCCACCTGGCACGGCGTGGTCAAAGGGATCTCGCTCACCAAGGCCTCTCGGACAGACATGCCTGCGCTGGTGGGCTCGATCACCGCAGCCAGCTTCAACGTCTACTGCTTCTTCATCGACTCGGCCGGAACGGTCACGTCGGCGATGGGGACCGAAGGGACCACGCGGGCGCTCG
>JAUYMQ010000330.1 GCA_030698575.1 Deltaproteobacteria bacterium | reverse complement strand
CTATCAAGAAACTTCGCGCGATGACGGTAGCACCTCGCCGAACTATTCTCCCAGGGCAATCGGCTATCTATCCACGATTGACAAAAACCAGAAGAGCGCTGGCGCCATCAACCCTCAGATCATATGGTTGCACGCCCTCGCAATCGGTTATTCACCCCTATACCTGGCTGATAACACGGATGGAATTCGTCAGGACTGGCCTCGCATTCCCCTTCCAAGCGCGAAGAAAGCGCTCTTGGCTTCCGCAGAGCTCGGAAACCAGGTCGCAATGCGGCTGGATACGGAAACCCCTGTCCCGGGCGTGACCTCGGGCAAGCTGCGGCCCGAACTGAAAGGCATTGCCGTGATCTTTCGTGTGGGCGGGGGGCAGATCAGCTCAGATTCCGAGCGATTGGCTCTGACCGCCGGTTGGGGGCACTCGGGTAAGGGGGGCGTCACAATGCCGGGGAAGGGAAAGATCCTGGCGCGGGACTATGCGCCGGACGAGATGGAAGCCATCAGCGCGGGCGCCAAGGCGCTCGGTCTGACCACAAAGCAGGCGTTGAAGCACCTCGGGGAGCGCACTTGCGACGTTTATCTGAACAACGAGGCGTACTGGAAGAATGTTCCCTCACGCGTATGGGATTACGTTATCGGTGGCTACCAGGTCATCAAAAAATGGCTTTCGTATAGAGAGCGCGCTTTACTGGGAAGGCCGCTCAGGCTGGAGGAAGCCCGCGAGGTCACCGACATGGGCCGCCGGATAGCCGCGATCGTGCTTCTCGAGCCTAGGCTCGATGAAAATTACGTGGCCTGTAAGCAAGATGCCTATCCCTGGCCGTCCGAATCCGGCTAGAATTCTTGTTGCCACAACAACTGCTCCCGAGCAGAATACCGCCCCAGCCGATCGCGACGGCCCTTCAGGTCCTTGCGAGCCTATCCGGGGGACGTGATGCAAATGCCCAAGAATAGCTCCCATTCAAGACTCGCCTCTGATCCACGTTCGCTTGGCGTATACGGCGTGAAGGAGGCCGCCCACTATCTCGGCCTCCCCGCCGCCACACTTCGGGCTTGGGTCATGGGCCGGCCTTACGCTACCCGGCAGGGCACGAGAACGGCGCTGCCGGTGATTCGCATTCCGGAACCCACACCCCCCAGACTTTCCTTTTACAACCTCTGCGAGGCGCACGTGCTGGGCGCTATACGACGCCAGCACCACGTGGCACTGCCGGATGTGCGGCGTGCCGTCGACTACCTCCGAAAGCACTTCAATACTGTTCACCCGCTGATAGAGAAAGCGATGGAAACGGATGGAAAGGATTTGTTCATTAGCCACATGGGCGATCTCGTCGCCATCACGAGAGGCGGTCAGATCACCATTCGTGAAGCGCTTGAAACTTATCTCAGGAGGATCGAGCGCGACCCTGAAGGTCTACCGGTGAAGCTCTTTCCATTCACTCGCCAGGCGATCCAGGATGCTCCGAGAAACGTCGTGATAGATGCTCGAGTTGCCTTTGGCAGGCCCGTCATTACAGGCACAAACGTTCCTACCTCGGTGATCGCCGAACGTTACAAGGCCGGTGACTCTATCCGGGATCTTATGGAGGACTATGGCCGGGAAGCGGCGGAGATCGAAGAAGCGATCCGCTGCGAGCTCGATCTCAAGGCCGCCTGAACAACTCATTTTCTTCCTGGACGCCTCCCTGGGCGGGCATACTATTGCCGAGGCTCTGAGAGAAAGTGGCGCGGCTGTCATTACGCACAACGAGCGTTTTGATCAGGGAACTCCCGACGAGATATGGCTCACCGAGGCGGGCCTTCAAGGGTGGATCGTTCTGTCCAAAGACCGCAGGATCCGTCACAATGAAATTGAGTGGCGGGCCATTGTCCAGCACGAAGTTGGTGCATTCATCCTGACATCCGGAAATTTGACGGGCGCGAAGATGGCTGAGGCATTCACGCGCGCACTACCAAAGATGTATCGAACCGTAAAGAACACGCGCAGACCGTTCCTAGCAACCATTGGCCTTTCAGGCACGGTAACTCTCTATCGAACGCGCAGCCGATAATTAGTCCCTTCCCCCTACTTGTCCATCATCTCGCCCTTTCCGTAGAACCGCGCGGCCAAGACATTCGTGCCGCAGATCATAATCGTCTATGAGAGCATCTAAGGCCGCCGCTCTGTTTTTGTGTTGGGTCGCATTCACGCTGGCGGCTGCGCCGCCCACCTCCGCCTGGGCCGAATCTCCGAGTGGCACGCAGGAAGGCCCGGGCGCCGTTTTCGCGCGCATGCGCGCGCAGCTTCCCCGATCACGCATCGACCGCCCCCGCGATCTCGTGGTTCTGCGAGGGAAAGAGGTCGCTCTGCCCGGCGAGCCGGTGGCGATCAGCCGCCTGCGCATGGTGGTCTACCGGCTCGACGAGGAGTGGGCCGTCATTCCCTTCCAGATCGACGAGCGGGACGCTGGAGGCAGATGGATCTGGCCGGCCCCCGCGGGGGCCGCAGAATCTCCTGCCGCGGAGGGTGAGGGACTATTCACGCCGGAAGACGAGATTGTCTTCCGCCCTCGCGACCTCGGTGTCCGCGTTGCGCGGACGGCCTGGCCCAAGGGGACGATCGCAGGCGTGGAGCTGGAGGTCCAGGACCCCGTCACGGGGCACCGGGGCTGGGCTTACCTCTTTCAGTTCGACGAACCGGTGCCTCCGCTCCCGGCCGTGGACGACGTCCGCGCCTACGCGGCGTCCGCCGCGCTCGGCGACAGCTTCGTCACGCCTTACTACCGAATCTTCTACCCCCGGCGGGGCGGGCGTTTCGTTCCCAGCGTGATGACCGAGCTGGCCATCGACGGGAAGGGGAGCGAGCGGCACGGTCCTAACCTTCTCGACCGGGAGAAGCTGCGTTACGAAGGCCGCCTCCGTTTCCTGCCCGGGGCCGATTTCCGCCGCAACGAGGATCGCATCGACGCCCGACTGCTCGGCGTCATCGACGGCCCGCTGCGGGCCATCCGGAAGATCGAGCGCCGCGTGCGCCTCAGACCCTGGCTGGACGCGAGGGTGGAGTCGACCACGATCCACCTTCCCGACCGGATCATCATCGAGGAGCCCGACGGGGTGCCCGGCGCGATGAGCTTTCTCGTGCGCGACGTGACTGCCCGCCTCTACTGGGACTTCCAGCCGCCGAAGGGCAGCACGGTTTTCGCCGCGCCGATCCCGAAAGGCGTGCCCGCCGACGGGAAGGAAACGCCCGTCGAGGAGGCGCTTGACGGGCTCCCCTCGGCCTGGTGGGCGCTCCGGACGCCGCAGCACGGCGCGCTCCTGGCCGTGTTTCGAAAAGCCGGAAAGCGCGGCACGCGTTCGCCCGCGCCCACGCTGCTCTTCAGCGACGACGCCGCGCCGGATCCGCCGGAGCGCGCGCCGGGAGGGCGGCCGGCCATCGGCTGGCGGCTCACGAACCCGGGACGGCGGGCGGGCGACGGACCGGACCAGGTCCATCTTTACGTGCTCGAGGATTTCGGGCCGGGAACGGAGAAGATCGTTCTCGCGAGACTGCACGCGCCGCTACGCGTGAAGGCCGGGCCCGGGCTGGCAAGATAAGGAGAGAACAGTGAGCGCCGGAGGCCGGAGAGTTGCCTGGGTGGGCCGGGGAGACGTCAACGCCTTCTTCGGGCTCATGCTCGACAACATGACGCAGATCGTGATCCTCGCCGGGATCCTGATCGAGATCTTCGGATTCTCGGAGGAGATCGTGCTGACGCGCATCATCCCCGGCACGGCGGTGGGCGTGCTCGTCGGCGATCTCGTCTACACGTGGATGGCCGTGCGCCTGGCGCGTCGCGAGGGGCGCGACGACGTGACGGCCATGCCGCTGGGAATCGACACACCGAGCCTTTTCGGGCTCACATTCGGCGTGCTCGGACCCGCCCTGCGCGCCACCGGAGACGAGACGCTCGCCTGGCAGATCGGCATGGCCCTCATGGTGTCGATGGGACTCCTGAAAGTGGTCTGCGCCTACGCGGCGGAATGGGTCCGCCGAGTGGTTCCTCGGGCGGGGCTCCTCGGATCGATCGCAGCAGTCGCAATCCTGCTCATCGCCTTCCTGCCGGCGCTGGAGATCTTCGGCGAGCCCGTGGTGGGCTTCCTCTCGCTCTCCATCGTGCTGGCCTGCCTGGTCGCGCGCATCGCACTGCCGGCGGCCTTTCCCGGCGCCTTTCTCGCGGCGGCGCTTGGCACGGTCGCTTTCTACACCCTCGGCGCCGCCGGTCTCACGCATCATCTCGTCCCCCCGCTGGCGGAGGCGCTGATGCTCCACCCCGCCTTGCCGTTGCCGACGCTGGGCTTTCTCGACGGGCTGGGCGCCATGCTCCCCTACCTGCCAATCGCCATTCCCTTCGCCCTCGCGACGGTCGTCGGCGGAATCGACAACACCGAGTCGGCCGCCGCGGCGGGAGATGAGTACAGCACGCGCGACGTGGTCATGACGGAAGGGCTGGCAACCTTCGTGGCGGGGCTCTGCGGCGGCGTCATCCAGACCACGCCCTACATCGGCCATCCAGCCTACAAGGAGATGGGTGGCCGCGCGGGCTACACCGCCGCAACGGCGCTCTTCATCGGCCTGGGCGGATTTCTCGGCTACCTCTCCTTCTTCGTGACCTTCATTCCCGCGGCGGCCGTCGCGCCCATCCTTGTCTTCATCGGCATCGAGATCTGCGCGCAGGCGTTCCAGGCTTCGCCGCCGAAGCACGCCCCCGCCGTGGCGCTCTCCTTTCTGCCGGTAATCGCGAGCCTGCTCGTGATCCAGATCGGCACCACCCTCTCGAACGTCGGCCTCGGCCCCGCCAGCCTCACGGGTGAGACCGCCGCCACCTACCGGAGCCTTCACCTGCTGTCCGGCGGCTTCATCTTCAGCGCGCTGCTCTGGGGCGGAGCGCTTGCCCTCATCATCGACGGCGCCCTTCTCCGGGCAGCCGCCTTCATGACCGCCGGCGCCCTGGCCGCGCTCTTCGGGATCATCCATTCCCCTCTACCGGGGGGCGAGATGTTCCTCCCCTGGCGCATCGCCGAGCGGGCCCCGGTGCTGCTGGGGTCCGCATACCTCGTTTTTGCAGGCGTTCTGCTGCTGTTTCACCGGGCACGGTGGCGCCCCCCCGACCGAACCGGGCAGGGCGCCCCGGACAGGTAAGCCCGGCCCCGCGCCCGCATGTCATTGCGAGGAGGACCGCAGGCCCGACGAAGCAATCCCCCCCGCCCCCCCTTCCAACTCAGGATCTCGTGGCAAAGCGTCGATAAGCACAGACAAGTGCAGTAATCCGCAGAACCCCCGGCGGTGGGGAGGGGCGCCATCATGGCCAACTCGCAGAACATCAGCATTCTGGTCGCCGACGACTCGAAGCTCTGGCAGCGCATGCTCCGGGAGATGCTGAACAATGCCGGCTACGCGGTGCACGTCGCCTCGGACGGTCTTGAGTGCGTCCGGAAGCTGAAGTACGAGCTGCAGGACGTCTCCCTCGTGCTCCTCGACATCCGCATGCCCGAGCTGGACGGTTTCGGCGTTCTCCGTGAACTGAAGCAGGCCAAGGTCACGGCGGGTATCCCGGTGCTGGCCATCTCGAGCGCCTACCGTGAAAAGCACGTGGAGGAGCTGAAGCAACTGGGTGCGGCGGGCTACATGAGCAAGAAGACCCCGCTGGACCAAGTTCTCTTCCGCATCAACCGGATCCTCTATCCCGACAAGCGGGAGCTCCGGATGAATCCGCGGATCGAGGAAAACATCCTCGTTCGCTACCGGATCGAGGAGACCGAGCTCTCGGGCTACTCCTACAACATCTCCACGGGAGGCCTCTTTCTCCGCACGATCTCGCCTCCCCCGGAGAACACCGAGCTGAGGCTCGCCTTCAGTCTCCCGCGCAGGAAGCACCTCATCGAGTCCGAGGGCATTGTGACCTGGCGCAACGAATACCGGCCAGACACCGAGATGTCCTATCCGCCGGGCGTGGGAATCAAGTTCACCAGCATCGAAACCAAGGACCAGCGAGCCATCAACCGGCATGTCCTCCAGAGTCTCGTCTGAGACACCGGCCCGGCGGGCGCCGCGCCCCTCCACATCATCGTGGTTGACTTCCCCCTGCCCCTGGGCTAGCGTTTGTTCAACTATTACAAGGGGTTTCTGAAGCCCGCGTGCCACGATGGCGCGAGTTCCAGGGGATCCCTGTTATGGGGACTGCCCATGTTCGGACTGGGGATCTGGGAGTTGGTGCTTATCCTCCTGATGGTCGTGATCATCTTTGGCGTCGGGCGACTTCCCGAGCTGGGCGGCGCTCTCGGGAAGAGCATCAAGGCCTTCAAGAAGGCGACAAAGGAGCCGGACGAGATCGACGTGACACCCAAGAAGACCGGCGAGGACGAGACCGGGAATTCCACGCCCGGTTCGACGAGCTGAAGCGGACCTGAGGGTTCGCGGAGGCGGTATTAACAAGGCCGATCGCGAGGCGCGATCGGCCTTGTTGATTCAGCTGCGCATCATTCGCCGGTGCGCAGCTCGAAGTGCACCTCGCCTCGCCATGTCGGATCGGGAGCGAAGAGCAGGCTGAAGGGAGTCTCTCCGTCGGCGGGGAGCGGCGTGTGGGGGGCGAAGAGATCCGGGTCGACCGCTTCGATCGTCTTCCAGTTCGGCAACTCGCCGAGGCGGGCCGGGCGGCGCTCGAGAATCTTCCCGGCGTCGTCGGTGATGACCCCCTCGAGGTAGGCCAAAGCCTGCGACGGTCCCTTCCAGCGCGCCTTGCCGGTGACCAGGTAGAGCGACGGCCCCTGAAGGCGATCGACGGTGATGCTGCGGGTATCCTCGACCAAAAGAGCGGTGCTTCCGGCGGCGCCCCCCGCCGGTCGAACAAGCTCGGCACCACCGCGGGAGGGCGTGTAGGCCAGTATCGCCCCGGCGCCCGCGGCAACGAGCCCGAGGCCGATCGAAAGAATCAGGCCGCTGATGCCCGGAAGCGCGAGGGCCGCGCGCTCCGGCCGCGCCCTCATCCGGAGCGGGGGCACGACGACGGCTTTGGCTTTTTTGGGAGTCGCCGCGGCATCACGGCGGGAACTATCCACCGCGGGCGCCGGACGAGCCTTGGCCGCGGCGGGGGCGACCGGCGCGGGGGCCGGTTTCACAAGGCCTGGCCGGCTCGAAACATTCCTCAGGTCGAGCTCCAGTGATTCGGTCTCGAAGGCCTTCGCCGAATCTGCCTCCACCGAGGCGAGGCTCGGCGGCGCCTGCTTCTCATGGACTGTCGGCTCGGTGAAAAACGATGTGTCATCTTCGCCGTCCACCGCCGGCTCTGTTTCGCTCTCCTCGGCGCCGGCGCTCGCGGCTTCCTTCCCCTTCGAGAACGAGACCTGATCCCAGTCGAATTCCACGGGCGTGCCGAAGCTGTCGTCCCCCTTCGCGGCCTCCCCCTCGAGAGAGGGAAGATCCGCTTGATCGTCGTTTGTCTCCTCGCCCGCCTCGTCATCTGTCAAGCCGGCGGCATCAAAGAGATCCGCATCAGCGGACAGATCGGCACTTTCCGCCACGTCCTCCCCGGCGGCTTCCTCCTCGCCTTCGCCTGCATCGAAGGGCGGCGCCCCGAATCGATCGAGTGCCTGGGCCACCCCGGCATCGAGCTGATCATCCCGCGCGAGAGCCTCGAGGGCCTTCTCCTCCTCCGCCGCTGCGTCGTTCACGGAAGACGGCAGGTCGTCGGGGTCGAAACCCGGCACGTCGGCAAGCGGATCGTCCTCGAAGACCTCCGGGTCGGACAACGCCGCGGAGTCCGCGCCGGCGGTGTCGACGACGGGCGAAGGGAGTTCGGCCTGCGTGGCCAGATCGGGCGCTACCTGCTCGGTTTCGGCAGGGGCGACGGGCGTGTCCGGATGCTTCAGGACAAAGGTGCGCCGGCACCGCGAGCAGTGGACCTTGATCCCTTTGGGCTTGATGCGCTGCTCGTCGAACTTGAAGCGGGTGGCGCAGTACTCGCAGCTGACGATCATGCAGGCTCCGACGGTGGCGCACGGGTGCCGGGCGCCTGAATAAAGAATCGGCCATTCGGGGATGATTCTTAAGGCTCTGGCGCGTGGTGCCCCGGCTGCCCTGCTTGACAGTCCTGACGCACCGTGTTAATTCGCTTTTGGGGGTGTCTGCCGGGCGGCCTTGCGCTTGTCACGGATCGGGTGGAAGGGGGCGGAGCTGCAAGGGGCCAGAATGAAAGCTGCCTCCCCGCTCGCGATGCGGCTCCTGCTCGTCACGGGCAAGGGGGGGGTCGGAAAGACGACCGTGAGCGCCGCACTGGCGCTGGCGGCGGCGAAGCGCGGGAAGCGGGTCCTTCTGGTCGAGATCGGGCCGCGCGAGCACTTCTCTCGGATCTTCGGCGCCCAGCCCGCCGGCCACAACGAAGTACCCGTCGACGAGAACATCTGGGCCATCAACCTCCACCCCTACCGGGCGCTGGAGGAATACCTCGAGACCCAGCTCCCCTCGCGCCGCCTGGTCCGCCTCATCTCGCACAATCCGTTGTTCAAGCAGCTCGTCGAGGTGGCGCCCGGTTTCCGCGATCTCATCACGCTCGGGAAGGTCTGGCATCTCGAAAGCCAGCGGGAGGCCGGGTCCAACCGCCCGAAATACGACCTGATCATCGTCGATGCGCCCGCCACGGGGCAAGGGCTCGGCTTCCTGCAGACGCCGGGCGCTTTCGTGAAGGCGATAAGGTTCGGCCCGCCCCGAACGCATAGTCAGTGGGTGCGAGATCTTATCGAGGACCCGGCGCGGACGCGTCTCATACTCGTGACCCTCCCCGAGGAGCTGCCCGTGAACGAGGCCGCGGAGATGGCGAAGGCGGCGGACGAAAAACTGAAGGTCCCCTTCGAACTGGTGATCGTCAACGGGGTCGCCCCCAGGCTCTTCGACAGTAGCGACGCCGCCGCCATCGAAAAGCTCGAAGCCGACCCGGAGGCGCTGGACCGACTGTCGCAAACCCTCGGCGAGGGGCTCGACGCCGCCGCTCTCATCCGGATCGGAAAGGATGCGATAGCGCGCCAGGCCCTGAATGTTCACCACATCCGCCGCCTTCGGGCGCGCGTGCGGAAGCGCACCATCCAGCTCCCCTTCGTCTATCAAACCGATCTCTCGATCGAGGATCTCCGCGGGCTCGGCGAGATCATCATCGACGAGAGCAACACGCCATGAATCTCGACGCGCTCCTGCAGGAGAAGAAGATACTCGTCTGTTGCGGCGCCGGCGGCGTCGGTAAGACCACGACCGCGGCGGCAATCGCCATCCGGGCGGCAATGCTGGGACAGCGCACTCTCGTTCTCACGATCGATCCCGCCCGCCGGCTGGCGAACGCGCTCGGAGTCTCCGAATTCGGCAACGAGGTGCGGGCGGTGCCAAGGCGGAAGTTCGAAAAGGCGGGAGTCCCGCTCAAAGGAGAACTCCGCGCAATGATGGTGGACACGAAGCGAACCTTCGACGATCTCGTCGAGCGCTTCGCGCTCAACGTCGAGATGCGCGACGCAATTCTCGGAAATCCGATCTACCAGCAACTCTCGGAAACGCTGTCGGGCAGCCGCGAGTACATGGCGATGGAAAAGCTCTTCGACCTTCACTCGACCGAAGACGCGGATCTCATCGTCCTCGACACGCCGCCCACCCGGCACGCCCTCGATTTTCTCGAGGCGCCGGACCGGATCACCGCCTTCCTGGAAGGAAAGGTCATTCACTGGCTCGTGAAGCCCTATCTGATGGCAGGGCAGCTCGGCTTCAAGGTGTTCCGCAAGGGCACGAGCAGCGTCTTCGGGGTGCTGGAAAAGGTCACGGGGATGGAGTTCCTGAAGGACATCTCGGACTTCATTCTTTCCTTCGAGGGAATGTACGACGGCTTCAATCAGCGGGCCAAGCGCGTGAAGGCGCTCCTAGCGGACAGGGACACCGGCTTTCTCCTGGTCACCAGCCCGAACCGGCGGCTTCTCGACGAGACGGTTTTCTTCTACAACAAGCTCGTCGAGCACAAAATGCACGTCGACGCGGTCATCGTAAACAAGGTGCACCGCCCTCTCGCGGGGAGCGCAGCTGGTCCGGGGGGTCCGCTGCTCTCGGACCAGGGGCGGCAAGAAGCCGCCGCGCGCATGGCCGAAGCCGCGGGGTTCGATGGTTTCCGCAGCACGGCGTCCAAACTCCTGCTAAATTTGGCAAGGCACCAGGCGATGGCCGAGAGGGATTCGCGCAACATCGAAACGCTTGCGGGCTCTCTCGACAGGGGCGTGGGGCTCCTGAGCGTGCCGCTGTTTCCCCTCGACGTGCACGATTTCGACGGGCTGAGCCTTTTGAACCAGCACCTCTTCGCGGCCTGAAGGGGCCGCCGGCCGAAGTGGATCCGAGGTCAAGGGATCGCATGCGAATCATTCTCTACACGGGAAAAGGCGGCGTCGGGAAGACGACCATTTCGGCCATGACTGCCGTGCGCGCCGCCGAACTGGGCCACCGCACCGTCGTCATCTCGACGGATTCGGCGCACAGCCTTGCCGACGCGCTGGATCGGCCGCTGGGCCACGATCTCGTCAAAATCGCCCCGCGGCTCTGGGCGCAGGAGCTGGACGTCAACCGGGAGCTGCAGGTCAACTGGGACAAGATCCACGCCTACCTCACCGAATTCCTGAAGCGACAAGGTTTCGAGGATGTCATCGCCGAGGAGATGGCGCTCTTCCCCGGAATGGAGGAGCTGTTCAGCCTCCTGAAGCTCCGGGAGTTCGCCGAGTCGGGCGACTACGACCTTGCCATCATCGACTGCGCGCCCACGGGGAGCACGATGCGAATGCTGAGCTTCCCCGAGGTGGCGGGCTGGTACATGGAGAAATTTTTCCACATCGAGCGGAAGCTGGTGAAAGCCTTCAAGCCGGTGGCGGAGCGCATCATGAAGGTTCCGCTGCCGACGGAAGATGTCTACGACAACGTCGAGAGGCTCTATCTCCGGCTGAAGGGAATGAAGGATCTGCTGAGCGACGCGGGGAAGGCCTCGATCCGGCTGGTATTCAACCCCGAGCGCATGGTGATCAAGGAGAGCCAGCGCGCGCTCACCTACCTGTCGCTTTACGGCTTCTCCGTCGACTGCGTTTTCGCCAACCGGGTTCTCCCGAAAGATCTGCAGGACCCCTACATGGCGGGCTGGCGGGATATCCAGACCGAGCACATGAAGACCGCCGACGCCTGCTTCTCGCCGTTGCCGATCCTCCAGGTCCCGCTGTTTCCCCGCGAAATTGGCGGCGTCGAATTGCTCGGAGACGCGGCGCTGGAGGTTTTCGGAAACGAGGATCCGGCCTCGATCTATCACACGGAGAAGCCCTTCGAGGTTTCCAAGAAGAACGGCGAGTACCGCATGACGATTCACCTCCCCTTCGCCGTGAAGGAGAACGTCGAGCTATGGGTGAAGGGCGACGATCTCATCCTGCGGGTGAACAACGTGAAGCGAAGCATCCAGCTTCCGAGGGCGCTTGTCGGGCTTGAGGTGAAGCGAGCCAAGCTCGAGCAGGGTCGATTCCTCATCATCTTCGAGGGGCGCAAGAAATGAGTCCGAAACGAAAGTCCAAGGCGCGAGGCGCCGCGATCACGGAGATCCTCGAGGGACGCTGGGACGAGGGGCAGGCCCACCTGGCCAACGCGGGCGTGGAGCTGCTGCTCGCGTTGCGGGTCGCCGTGAGTGTGCCCATCGACGTAGCAGAACTTCGGTCTGAGGGAAGTGAGGGGACGGACAGCGGCGGAGCGGCCGGATGGCGCCTCCTCCGCGAATTGATCGACTCGGCGGCAAGCCGGCTGCGCAAACTCGGCGACGACCCCTCGCGAGCCATCAAGCGGGAGACTCTCGCAACGGTGCAGGAAGCGCTCGCCAAGGAGATCGAGCGTCTCGAAGCCGGCGCCCTGGGAAAAGATGCCGCGATTCTTGCACAGACCTTTCGCTCGGTAAAGGCTATCATAGACCGGCAGATGGAACTCCTCGGCGCGCAATCGCCTCCGAAGGGGCGCCCGTCGCGTGGTGCACGGAAAGTGAAGGTGGAATGAGCCGCAGAAAAAAGGCCGACGATCCCAACTCACCGTTGCTCATCAAGCGTTACTCGAACCGGAAGCTCTACAATACCCGGGAGAGCCGCTACATCACCCTCGATGAGCTGGCTGAGCTGGTGAAGTCGGGCTCGAACATCCGTGTCGTCGACAACGACAGCAGCGAGGATCTCACCAGCGTCACCCTCTCGCAGATTCTCCTCGAGAACGAGCGAAAGGGCCGTGACGCTCTTCCGAGGCCTCTCCTGGTGGAGCTCATCCAGAAGGGCGACGATCTGTTCGATGTAGTGAGGCGCTCAATCACGAGCGGGGTGGAGAAAATCGCGGACGCCGGCGGTGATCTGGAGCTGACGGTCCGGCGCCTCGTCAGCCGGGGCGAACTGAACGTCGACGAGGGAGAGACCCTGGTCCGCCGCCTGGCCGACTGGGTGAAGGAAGGGCAGACGGAGATCGGGGGGCAGATCGATGAGCGCCTGCAGCAGCTCTCGCGCCGGTTCGACGTCCCCGCCCGCGAGGATGTCGATCGGCTGAGGAGCAGCGTCGATCGGCTCGCCGATGCGGTGGATCGGCTGGATGCGCAGCCGCGCGCCAAACGGCGCGCTTCGAGGACCGCGGGAGGACGAAATTGACGGGTCGAGAAAACAACAGCGGCGAGGGGCTCAGCGACCTGCTGCGCCGGATCGTGCTGGCGAGCGTGGGCGCCGCTGCGGTGGGGAAGGACGAGCTCGATGATTTCATACGGAAGGCGCGTGAGCAGGGCGACCTGACCTCCGCCGATGCCCAGAAACTGAAGGACAAGCTCGCCGACGCCTTCAAGCGCGTTCCCGGCGGATGGGAAGACGCCATCGAATCGAGCATCCGCGCCGCCCTCCGCCGCCTGAACATCCCCGAGCGCGCCGAGATTGAGCGGCTGCGGGAAACTATCGATCACCTGACGAAGAAGATCGAGAACATGCAGCGCCCCCGATCCCGCCCTCGTACGCCTCACTCCGACACGTAGCCAAGCGAACGAAGCTTCTCGCGCTCTGTGGCCGACAGGCTGCGCTTCTTCACGCTGCCTGCCTCCGGAAACTGCCGCCGTAACGACGCCAGTGCGGCGGCCATGGATCGCGCCTCCTCCTGCTCCTCCACCAGCAGGTTCTCGCCATCCTGGCCCAGCGCAAACAGCTCCTCCCTCAGGCCGCCCTCCCCGGCTGTCACGATGTACTTGTACCCGCCGCGGGCCAGGCCGAAGCGCGGGCTTGTCGATTCCTTCGGCAGGCTCATGAAGTAAACCGCCCGCTCCTCGCTCTCCTTCCCTTCGTCCAGCCCGCCTGAAAAGAGGTTGCGGCCCGCAAGCTCCGGCGGGGGCGCCACGCCGAGAAGACCGGTGATCGTAGGCAGCAGATCAACGAGCGAGACGAGGTCTAGGCGCTCGCCCGGCGCGACGCCCGGCCCGGCGATGAGCAGCGGCACGTGGAGAAGCGCGTCGCTCAGGTACTCGCCGTGGGCAAACCAGTAGTTCCCCTCGCCCATTCCCTCCCCGTGATCGGCGGCGAAGATCACGACGGCACCCCCGGTGAGCCCTCGCTCCGCGAGGCCCTCCAGCAGCAGGCCGATCTCGGCGTCCGCGTAGCGCACCTCGCCGTCGTACGCGGCGCGGTACTCCGCGGCCTGCGTGCGGCCCGCGACCACCTGATAGGTCGGGATCCCCCCTATCCCGCGGACGTTATTCGAAAGGGACAACAGAACCTGTCCGTCGGGCGCGGCGCGCTCGGCTTCGAGGTAGCGGTCCGCGAGATCGTCCGGCGGCACGTAGGGCCCGTGCGGATCCTGGAAGTGGACCCACAGGAAGAGCGGCGAACTGCCCCGG
>JAUYMQ010000326.1 GCA_030698575.1 Deltaproteobacteria bacterium | reverse complement strand
TCAGGTCAGAACAACTGAACATCTCCAGAATACCTTCTGGAACCTCCTGGTCTCCTTCGGCAACCGGCACGGCGAACACGCGGCCGCAGGAGTCGCATTCGAACCACTCTTCGAGGTCGTCGCTCATAACTCGAGGCAATCGTTCCACGCGTGCGCTTCCGCAGGTGAGACATTCAAGGATGGATAGCGTCTGCATGCACCGACCATCATTTCAACCCGGGTACCAGAAAGCTTCAGACGACCATCACCACGATCACAAATCCGTCATGGCGCAGTAAGCGTTCAGCAGAACGACGGGGCGTGAATGGCGTCCAGTGGGAAAATGACATCAGTGAGCCTGAGTGGGCACCTCGCACGTTCGATTCAGAGCGCGAGTGTGAGTTGGCAATCGCTCCTTCGAATGGATGCAGGGGCACATTGGGCTTGATCCGGTTTCGTGGACATCTTCCGAAAGGTGGATACGATGTCCCGAATGGCCAAGCGCAGCGCGAGTCGGCGGCCACGCCGGCAGTTTTCTGACGAGTTCATGGTCGGCGCGGTCCGGCTGGTATTGGACGAGGGCAAGACGATCGGCGCCGTCGCCCGCGAGCTGGATCTGACGCCCTCGTCGCTGGCCAATTGGGTCAGGCACGCGCGGGCTGATCGGACGAAGGGCAAGACGGGCCTGACGACCGAGGAGCGCGCCGAGTTGGCCACGCTGCGCAAAGAGAATCGCGAACTGCGGATGGAGCGCGACATCCTAAAAAACCATCGGGCTCGGCGGGTGCCGTGCTACCTGCTGGACCAGAAACTCCCAGTGGGGCTATCGTCGCGGCACCCCGGGAGGAATGGCCGTTTGCTTTTTGGTGACGCCGCGAACCCGTAAAAAAACATGGTCCGGGGGTGGCTTGCGCACTTGATATTGGTGACGCCTGCGGGCGATCCCGTTTAGGAAAGTGATCTGATGCGCCACCCCTGCTCCCGGGCTTCCTCGACAGGAGGTTCAGATGCCAGGGAAAAGGACGCGTGGGACATCAGCAGGACGCCTTTCCACCATCAATCCACACGCCGCCGGGATCGACATCGGCGCGACCTTTCACGTGGTCGCGGTGCCGAGCGACCGAGATGACCGGCCAGTCCGTACCTTCCGCACCTTCAGTAGCGATCTGCACCAGTTGGCGGATTGGCTCACGGAGGTGGGTATCACGACGGTCGCGATGGAGTCGACCGGCGTCTACTGGATTCCGGTCTTCGAGATTCTCGAAGCGCGGGGGTTCGAAGTACTGCTAGTCAACGCACGCGATGTCAAGCACGTCCCCGGCCGAAAGTCGGATGTGAACGATGCGCAGTGGTTGCAGCAGCTCCACCAGCACGGGCTGCTGCGCGGGAGCTTCCGGCCCCGCGACAGCGTCGTGCGTCTGCGCGCGTACCTGCGCCATCGCGAGCGGCTGGTCGACTATGCCGCCGCGCACATTCAACACATGCAGAAGGCGCTCATGCAGATGAATGTGCAGCTGCACCACGTGGTTACGGACATTACGGGGCTCACCGGGATGCGCATCATCCGGGCGATCGTCTCCGGCAATCACGCGCCCGAGCAGTTGGCCGCGTTCCGCGACCGCCGGTGCCACGCCTCGGAGGACACCATCCGCGAGGCGCTCATCGGCAACTACCGTCCTGAGCACGTCTTCGCGTTGCGGCAGGCCCTGGAGCTGTACGACTTTCATCAGGCGAAGGTGGCCGAGTGCGACGTCGAGATCGAAGCGGTCTTGGGCGGGCTGAACGAACAGCGTGTGACCCCTGACGCCCCGCTCCCGTCCGTGCGTCACGCGAAGGGCCGGAACGAGCCGGCGTTCGAGGTGCGGCCCGCCCTGTATACGCTGTTGGGCGCCGACCTGAGCCAGATCCATGGCTTCGGTCCGTACACGGTCTTGCGGCTCGTAGCTGAGTGCGGCGACGACATGACCAAATGGCCCACCGCCAAACACTTCACCTCGTGGCTGAGCCTGGCCCCCGGCAACAAGATCTCGGGCGGTCGCCTCCTCAGCTCCAAGACCCGCCGGTCGTCGAATCGCGCGACCGCCGTGTTGCGCATCGCGGCGGTCAATATCGGGAGGACGCAAACGGCGCTCGGCGCCTTCTACCGACGCCTCGCCGCCCGCACGGGCAAAGCCAAGGCGGTGACCGCCACGGCTCGCAAGCTCGCGATTTTGTTCTACAACGCCCTGCGATTCGGCATGACCTACGTCGACCCCGGCGTGTCCTCCTATGAAGAGCGCTACCGGCAGCGCGTCATCCACAACCTGCATCGCCGCGCAAAGAGTCTGGGGTTCACCCTGGTAACCGCTGCAACAGCGACGGAAGGAGTTTCTTAGGAAAGTCAACGCGCAGTTGATTCTGGAAATCGTTTCTATCTCCGAACGTTCCTACAACACCGACCAGTACTCGCGCGTGAAGGATAAGGTGACCGGTCGATTGGAGTCCGGCGCATTCCCGCTCAGTGGGTGGCAGTTCGAGTGCAAGGTGGTCCTCGTCGACTCGGGAGAGATCGGTGGCATTTACACGATCCACATCGCCCCCAGGCAGAACTATTTTCTGGTCTCTGGTGACAACTTCCGGAACGCCAGCCCTCAAGGGATGCAGGAACGGCAATACCGCGGCTACGGGCTTGAG
>JAUYMQ010000324.1 GCA_030698575.1 Deltaproteobacteria bacterium | reverse complement strand
ACCAAGTCCCTCGAAGAAGTCCTGGTCGACCATGATCGCGCCCGTGGAAACGATCGCGTCGACCATGTCGTTCTTCACCATGTCGTAAACGATCTTCTTCAGCCCCGCGCCGAAGAGCGAGCCCGCCAGTGTCAGGATGATGGTGCAGTCCTTGTCACGCAGCATGCGGGCGTAGATCTCCGCGGCGCGGCCGAGATTTCGGGCCTGAAACGCGGTCTTCGCCATGCCGTCCACGAGCGGCCGCACGTCGACCTGCTTCATGTCAAGCTGTTCGATCTTGACCTTCATGAAATCGGACTTCTTCGCCATTGCTCACCCTCCTCTCATCGGCCTTCCAGGCCTTGACGCGTGCATGAAAGGAAAAGCCACCCGCGCGGGCCTACGGCTCCTGCGGAGCCGCCATCGGTACCGTGGGTGGCTTTGACGTCTTATTAAAGCAGATAGGGACGGGCGCTACAACCCCTTCCGCCGGGTTTTTCAGCCCGGCTTTCCGTATTTCTCCCGGCCGATCTTGTAGAGATCGTTTCCCTCAGTGTCGATGATCACGATCGCAGGGAAATTCTCCACTTCCATCCGCCGCACGGCTTCAGTGCCGAGATCTTCCCAGACCAGCACCTCCGATTTCTTGATGCTCTTGGCGATCAGCGCCGCGGCACCGCCCACGGCGGCGAAGTAGACGCAACCGTGCTTCTTCATCGCCTCCACAACAGCGTCGCTTCGGTAGCCCTTTCCGATCATGCCCGTGAGGCCTTCTTCGATGAGACGCGGCGAGTACTTGTCCATGCGTGACGAAGTGGTTGGTCCCGCCGAATTCATGACCTGCCCCGGCTTCGCCGGCGCGGGGCCGACGTAGTAGATGACCTGTCCCTTGAGGTCCACCGGCAGCGGCTCGCCTTTCTCGAGCAGATCGTACATCCGCTTGTGGGCCGCGTCGCGGCCCGTGAGGACCGCCCCCGTCAGGTGGACGATGTCGCCGGCCTTCAGACGCTGGACGTCCTCCCGGGAGAGTGGAACCTTGATCTTGAGCGGCTGCGCCACACCCTGCGTCATAGCGTGACCTCCCGGTGCCTGTGCGCATGGCACTGAATGTTGACGGCGACGGGCAGCGAGGCGATGTGGCAAGCCGCCGCCTCGACGTGCACCGCCAGGGCGGACGTCCGTCCGCCGAGCCCCTGCGGCCCGAAACCCAGATCGTTCACCCGCGCAAGGAGTTCCTGCTCGAGCTTCGCATAGAAAGGATCGGGGTTGGGCTTTCCCGCTTCGCGGAAGACGCCGCGCTTGGCCATGAGCGCCGCCCCGTCGAAGGTGCCCCCGATGCCCACGCAGACAATGATGGGCGGGCAGGCGTTGGGCCCCGCCTCGCTCGCCACCTTGACCACGAATTTCTTTACACCGTCGAGCCCGTCCGATGGCTTCAGCATGGCGAGCTGGCTCATGTTCTCCGAGCCGCCCCCCTTCGCGCTGAACTTGATGTGAAGCCTGTCGCCCGGGACGATGTCGACGTGGATGTGCGCGGGCGTGTTGTCGCCGGTGTTCTTGCGCTCGATGGGATCGTTCAGGATCGATTTGCGCAGGTAGCCGTCGTTGTAGCCCTGCCTGACGCCCTCGTTGATGGCATCTTCGATCCCGCCTCCCGTGACGTGCACGTCCTGGCCAATATCGACCATGAAGCAGGAGAAACCCGTGTCCTGGCAGTAGGGCATCTTGTCGCGCGCGGCGATGGTGGCGTTCTCTTCAATCTGGCCGATGATGTTGAGGGCGAGGGGTGATTCTTCGGTGCTCTTGGCCCTGTCAAAGGCGCCCAGAATATCGTCGCCGATGTCGGTGTTGGCGTCGATGCACATCTGCCGGACGGCGCCCGTGATCAGCTTGGCCTGAATTTCACGCATGTGAAAACTCCACTGACAGTCTCCCAGAAAATCACTTGTCATTGCGAGGAGCGAAGCGACGAAGCAATCCCCCGGCAAGTGCGAAGGGGATTACTTCGTCGGGCCTGCGGCCCTCCTCGCAATGACATGCGCGTCGGATGCCTCACGCGCAGCGGAGGCACCCCTGGACCTAGAGCTTGATTCCGTCCACCATTCCCTTGACGTGCTCCAGCGACTTGCCGAGTTCCGCCTTCTCATGGTCGTTCAGATCCACCTCCACGACGCGCTCGACACCGCCGGCGCCGAGCAATGCCGGAACACCCACGTAGTAGCCCTTCACGCCGTACTCCCCTTCCAGATAAGCGGCGATCGGAAGGATGCGCTTCTTGTCGAGCAGGATGGCCTCGGCCATCTCCATGATCGAGAGCGCCGGCGAGTAGAAGGCCGAACCGGTCTTCAGGAGTGCCACGATCTCGCCGCCGGCCTTCTGGGTGCGCTCGACGATGGCGTCGATCCGGTCCTGAGGAAGGAGCTTGGTGAGGGGGGTTCCCGAGACGAGGCAGTAGCGCGGCAGCGGCACCATGGAGTCGCCGTGGCCGCCCATCACGAAGGCCGTGACGTCCTTCACCGACACGCCCAGTTCGCTGGCCACAAAGTAGCGGAAGCGCGAGCTGTCGAGCACGCCCGCCATCCCCATGACGCGGTTCTTCGGGAAGCCGGTGATTTCCTTCATGGCGTAAACCATGACGTCGAGCGGGTTCGAAACCACGATCACGAAAGCGTTGGGCGCGTGCTGTTTGATGGCTGGCGCCACGCTCTTGACGATGTTGAGATTCACGTTCAGCAGATCGTCTCGGCTCATGCCCGGCTTGCGCGGTACGCCGGCCGTGACGATCACGATGTCGGCGCCCGCGATGTCGGCGTAGTTGTTCGTCCCGATGATCTTCGTGTCCCAGCCGCCCACGGGCGTCCCCTCGGCGATGTCGAGGGCCTTTCCCTGGGGCATGCCTTCAACCACGTCGTAGAGCACAACGTCGCCCAGCTCGCGCTGAACACAAAGCAGCGCCAGCGTTCCGCCAATCTGTCCCGCGCCGATGAGTGCAATCTTTTTGCGTGCCATTGTTCCGACCTCCCCTTGGTCCGCGCGCCGGGGCGCGTCAATCCATGTTGTTGATAATCGCGGTGCCGAACTCCGAGCAGGAGAGGAGCTTCGCGCCCTCCATCTGACGCTCGAGATCGTAGGTCACCGTCTTCTTCTTGATGGCGTTCTCTAGGCCGCGGACGATCAGCGCTCCGGCCTCGCTCCACCCCAGGTGCTCGAGCATCATCACGCCCGACAGGATGACCGAGCCCGGGTTGACCTTGTCCTGCCCGGCGTATTTCGGCGCCGTTCCATGCGTGGCCTCGAAGAGACCCGCCCGATCGCCGATGTTGGCGCCCGGGGCCAGGCCCAGTCCGCCGACCTGCGCCGCGCAGGCGTCGGAGAGATAGTCGCCGTTCAGATTTGGAGTAGCGATGATGTCGTACTCGTCGGGCCGCAGAAGCACCTGCTGGAACATGGCGTCGGCGATGCGATCCTTTATAAGGACCTTCCCCGCGGGCATTTTACCGCCGTGCTCGTCCCAGAGCGCCTGCTCCGTGACCGTTTGATCAGCGAATTCCTCCCGCGCCAGCTCGTAGCTCCAGTCGCGGAAGGCCCCCTCGGTGAACTTCATGATGTTGCCCTTGTGAACGAGTGTGACCGAGCGGCGCTTGTGGCGGATGGCGTGCTGGATCGCCCGGCGCACGAGCCGCTTGGTGCCGAAGGGGCTGATGGGCTTCACGCCCACGCCCGACTCTTCGCGAATTTCCGTTCCCATCTCGCCGTTCAGGAAGCTGAGCACCTTGCGCGCCTCGGGCGTGCCGCTCTTCCACTCGATGCCGGCGTAGACGTCCTCGGTGTTCTCGCGGAAGATGGTGACGTCGAGCTTCTCCGGCGACTTGACCGGCGCCGGCACTCCCTCGAACCAGCGAACCGGGCGGACACAGGCGTAGAGATCGAGCCGCTGGCGCAGCGTCACGTTGATCGAGCGGATGCCGCCGCCCACCGGCGTGGTGAGGGGCCCCTTGATGGCCACGGCGTAGGCCTCGATGGCGCGCAGGGTGTCATCCGGGAGCCAGGTGTTCGGCCCGTAAACGTCGTTCGACTTCTCGCCCGCGAAGATCTCGAACCAGACGATGCGCCGCTTGCCGCCGTAGGCCTTCTTCACGGCGGCGTCGAAAACCCGCACCGAGGCCGCCCAGATGTCCGGGCCCGTGCCGTCCCCCTCGATGAAGGGGATGATCGGGTCGTCCGGAACCTCGAGCGAGTGATCCGCCTTCACCCGGATCGCGCTCCCCTCGGCGGGCGCACGGAGCTTGTCGAAATCGG
>JAUYMQ010000313.1 GCA_030698575.1 Deltaproteobacteria bacterium | reverse complement strand
TCGGGGTCCTGCTGATACTCGCGGTGGAACCCTTCGTAGAAGAGACGATCGATGCTCTTTCCGAGGGTCTCCCGCGGATGCCAGCCGAAGCACCGTTCGACCGAGTCGCTGGCTGCCTGGACGATCCCGTCCGCGTTGGTGATGATGATCGGATCGAGCGCCGATGCGAAAACGGCGCGGAGGCGCATCTCATTCTCCGCAAGGGCGCTCTCAGCTTCGGTGCGCTCGACCGTTTCGCCGAGCAGGTTCGCGACGGTCTGGATGAAATTGAGATCGTGGCTCGTGAAGCGCCGCAGTCCCCGGGAATGCACGCCCAGAACGCCGAACGGGCCCTTCCGGCCCCGGATGAGCACGCTGGCGCCGCTCCTGATGCCGTGTTCCTGCAAGAGCAGAGGGCCGGAGAACCGTTTTTCGCTGGCGTGATCCTCGACGACGACAGGGCCGTCCGAGAGAAGCGTGTAACCCGCCTGCGAATCCCTGGCTGTGGCCACTCGGGCCCTCCCCACCAGGCCCTCACGCCAGCCCACGCCCGCCCGCAGGAGAAGGGACTGTCCGTCGGCCATGAGCTCCAGGACCTTGACGAACTCCACATTCAGGGTGCTGGCGAGCGCCGCGACGACTCTGTCCATCATCTCGGATTTCGGCAGGCCCCTGAACGCATGCTGCCCCAGCTCCGCAACGACGGCCTGCTGGTCCGCCCGGAGGAGGGCTTCCGCCTCGGCGCGCTTCCGTTCCTCGATCTCGCCGCGAAGCACGGCGGCGTGCGCGTTCATTCTGGCGATGAGCGGCTTGAGTATCCGGAGCATCACTAGCAGCCCGATGACGACGAGCGGGATCACCACGAAGCCCATCAGGCGCAGCTGCTGCGAGAGGCCCTCGTAGAGCTCCGACTTGTCAATGCTGACGATGGCGATCCAGTCGGTATCTGGAATACGGGAATAGGTCACCACAACGGATCGCCCGTTGGCGTCTTCCGTGCTTGAAGTGCCGCTATTGCTGTCCGGATTCCCTTCCAGGCCCGCGCCTAACCCGCTTTCGGTGGCGAGGACGGCGGCGGAGAGGGAGCTGGTCGTGGAATCGTAGGCGCAGAAAATCTCCATCTTCCCGCCGCGCAGCGCCCCGAGGGCGCTCGCCCCCGTACGGCGAAGCCCGATGGGGTCCTCCACGATGCGCTTGAGCGCGGTTGCGTCGATGAGGAGGAGGTCGGCTCCCAGCCGCCGGCCGGCTGTTTCGAAGATCGGGTTCGCGACCAGCGTGTAGGGCCGGCCGTTGATCGTAGTCGGGCCGCGGAACTCGGGTGAATCTGATGCCGGGAGAGCGCGGTAATGCAATTCGCCGGGAACTGCAACCCCCAGACTCACGACGATCGCGCCGCGCGCATCCAGGCGCGTGATGCCCGCCACCTGAGCCGATCGTTCGATCGCGTCCGCCAGGATGGGTCGCGTGAAGGCGCGCAGAGTATCAAGATCCGTCTCGCCCCGTTCGTAGGCATCGAGCGCCTGCCGCGCCTTCGTCCGGCTCCCGATCTGGTTGGCGATCTCCCTTGCCCCGGTAAGGAATTCCCTGATGGCGAGGGTGCGAAGCTGGAGCGCGTGGAGGATCTCGTCCTCTTCGTGCGCGGCGTATTGGTTCACCACCGGGAAAACGGCGGCGGCCGAGACGACCAGGCACGCGATGAGGACGGCGAACACGGAGTAGAGAAGGAAGGTGCGCTGGAGGCGCTCCGGGCTGTTCCGGGATTCATTTCGCTGTGAACTGGTTGCCGGCATCGAGCGATACGCCCCGTTGGTTCTGGAAGTGCGGCGGTGGTCGAGGCGGAGAGCGCTGGCTCTCGAGGGGCGTGCGCAGGCGGGATCGGGTCCCCTCGGCCGACCGTCACTTCGTTGGGTTTATCGGCCGGGCCGTCATAAACTTGTGTCAGATCAGGGGGCTTGGAGAGGATGCCGGCAGCGATAAATTCAGGCTGTACAGGGGAATTTCCGTGCAGGCGAAGATCAGACCCGCGCGCGCCACCAGTCGAGGAGGTCGCGAAGGGTCTGCTCGAAGGGGATGTTCGGGCGCCAGCCCGTCTCGCGGAGGGCTTTCCCGGAAGATCCGGCGATCGACAGCACCTCGCCGGGGCGCAGCTTGCCCGGATCCTGGCGGATCCGGATCTCGGCCCTCGCCATTCCGGCGAGAGTTTCCAGGATTTCACCGATCTTCACACTCTTCCCGCTCGAGAGGTTGTAGGCGCTTCCGGCGGCGCCCTTTTCGAGCAGCAGCGCATAACCCCGGACGATGTCGCGCACGTCGCTGAAGTCGCGGCCGACTTCCAGGTTGCCCACCTTCAACTCCCCGGTGCGACGGCCCGCCTCTATCTCTGCTACTGCCTTCGCGAACTCAGAGCAGACGAACACGGGCGCCTGCCGGGGCCCCGTGTGGTTGAAGGGCCGAGCCCGCACAATGTGGAGACCGTGCTGGCTCACGTACTGGTAGGCCAGGAGATCGCCGGCGGCCTTGCTGAAGCCGTAGGGGTTGTTGGGGCGGAAGGGGGTGCTTTCCTCCACCGGGAGCCCGGGATCGTCGAGATCGCCGTAAGCGGCGGCGCTCGAGACGCAGAGGATGCGCGCTCCCGGCGCCGACAGGCGCGCCGCCTCGAACAAGGCGCGCGTCCCGCCGAGGTTCACGTCGAGCGTTTCCTCGGGCGACGCCACGCTGTCGAGAATGAATGTAATACCCGCCAGGTGGTAGATGCGGTCGTAACGCTCCTGCGCCAGGAGATCCACCATGGCCCGGCTCTCCCGGATGTCGATCGCGTGCACTTCAATCTGCTTTCGATCGAGGAGGTGCCCGATCAGCCCGGTGTCCGAAGGATCCTTGACCGTTCCATGAACGGTCTCGCCCCGCGAGACCAGAAGCTCCGCCAGATGGCTCCCGGCGAACCCGCCTATTCCGGTGATCAGGGATCGCAAGGGGTCACCCGCCGAGTCTGCGAAGATCTTCGCTGACCATCATCTCGATCAGTTCTTCGAAGCTGACCTCCGGCTTCCAGCCCAGCCCGGTCCTGGCTTTGGTGGCGTCTCCGACGAGGTGATCCACCTCGGCGGGCCGGAGCAGGGAGGGGTCGCTGCGCACATGGTCCTCCCAGCGGAGGTCAGCGGCACGGAAGGCGATGTCGAGCATTTCCCGAACCGTGTGCGACCGCCCCGTGGCGATGACGAAATCCTCAGGCTCGGGCTGCTGCAGCATCATCCACATGGCCCGCACGTAGTCGCCGGCGTAGCCCCAGTCGCGGGACGCGTCGAGGTTGCCCATGAGGAGCTCGCGGTCGAGTCCCAGCTTGATGCGCGCGACCCCGTAGCTGATCTTCCGCGAGACGAACTCGCGCCCCCGGCGGGGCGATTCATGGTTGAAGAGGATTCCGCTGACGGCGAACATGCCGTAGCTCTCGCGGTAGTTGACGGTGATGAAGTGGCCGTAGACCTTGGCGACCCCGTAAGGGCTGCGGGGATGGAAGGGGGTGTCCTCGTTCTGGGGGACCTGCTTCACCTTCCCGAACATCTCGCTCGAGCTGGCCTGGTAGAACTTGCAGGGAAGGTCGACGTTTCGCACTGCTTCAAGGAGCCGCGTGACCCCCAGGGCGTCGAACTCGCCTGTCAGCGCCGGCTGGGCCCAGGATGTGGGAACGAAGGACTGCGCGGCGAGGTTGTAGATCTCATCGGGCCGGACGTCGCGCACCACCGAGATGAGCGACGAGGGGTCGAGAAGATCCCCCTGCGCCAGCTTGATTCGCTCGCGAATGTGGGAGATCCGCTCGAAGTTCTCCGTGCTGGCCCGCCGGACCATGCCGAAGACCTCGTAACCCCTGTCGAGAAGGAACTCGGCGAGATAGGACCCGTCCTGCCCCGTGATCCCGGTTATGAGGGCTCGCACGTTTTCTCCTCTTTGCGGTCGGCGAAGAGCGTCGAAGCTTCAGCCAGTCGCTCCGGTGTGCCCACGTCGATCCATCGCGGCCGTTGCGTGGACACGCGCAGTTCGGGCACGAAGGGGAATACGTCACGCTCGATGCTGAAAACTTCCCGCTTCGGAAAATAGGCGCGAATGCTTTCCCGAAAGAGGTACACGCCGGCGTTGATGATTCCCTCGCGCTTCTCCGGCCGCTTCTCGACGAACGAGAGCACCCGATCGCCGTCGGCCAGGATCTCTCCGTAGGCGGAGATATCATCCACGCGAACGCCGAGTAGCACACCGGTGGCGGTGGGAACCAGCCCTCGCTGCATCTGGCCCAGATCGGCATCGCTGAGGACGTCGCCGTTCAGCACGAAGAAAGGATCTTCCGTGGTGAGCGACTTCATGGCGTTGGCGATGGCGCCCCCCGTGTCGAGGCGTTTGTCCTCCACCGCGAATCCGATGTCGACGCCCCGGAAGCGCGTCCCGACGTGCGTCTTGAGTTTCTCGTGCAGATGCCCGCTGGCGAGAATCACGCGGGACACGCCGGCCGAGGCGAGCAGATCCACCTGGTGAGCGATGACGGGCCTGCCGGCCACCGGCATGAGTGCTTTCGGCGTGTCCTTCGCCATCTCGCCAAGGCGCGTGGCAAGGCCGCCCACCAAGAGAATTGCCTCCATGGCGCGACAATCTATCCAATATGAGCAGGGAACCGCAAGAATCGCCGGCGCAGGGCAGGGCGGGAGCCCTCGCGGCGCTTTACCGCGAGCCGGGTGCTTCGGGCTTGTCGGCCATGCCGGGCGTGACCGGGGCGGCCCGGAGGATAGGGTGGGCGGCGGTCTCGTTGCGCAGCTGCTGCAGGAGATCCTCGAACGCGAACCTGGCCGCCTCGGAGAGCGCGACGCCCGGGTAGCGGTTCTCCACTGCGAATTCCCTGTGGAAAACGGGACTCGCCGTTGCACAGTCGTGAACGTCGATCGCAATATGCGCGACGCCCAGCGGATCGGTCTTCTCGTTGTCCCATCCGACGGCGTTCACGTATATGGCCGGGATCAGGAGAAGGTAGGCGTTCTGGTGCAGCGTGCCGTAGAGGTGCCGGAGCGAACCCGTGGCGATCCAGGTCAGGTCATGCTCGCCGCAGGCCCGTCGCAAAGCCGGCGCATCGGTCTCCGCCACCCCGCCCACGACTTGCGCATGCCCGAACCGCCCGCCGCTCATGGCCCGCGCAACGGCTTCAGTTACCTCGCCGGGCACCCGTCCGCCCAGATCCCCATCGCCGGTGACGTAGTCTCCGCGCCGCGCGTTCCAGACGCCGAGGACGAGCAGGCCCGGGCGTTTGCCGGCGCGTTCGTCCGTCGATCGCATGTCCTGCAACGCCGCTACTCCGAGCGTCGGGCGAGAGGCTGCGGGAGGGGAGGGCTCAGTGGCGGCGAGGGTGGTGGGCGGGATCTTTTCCGCGCAGCCGGTAAGGCAGAAGAAGAAGGCCGCCATGGCGAGGTAACGCATGGCGGCGAGCCTAACAAAAGGCCTTTAATTGTTCAATCGTTCGTGGAACGACGTTTCCCCGCGCGGAAGGGCGCTCAGCGAATCCAGCCCGGTTGCGCGCCTGCCCGCCGGGCGTCCTTCGCCAGGCCGCCGTCGAGCATGGCCTGGGCCTGCACCACGTCGGTTTCGAGTTCGGCCATGCGCTCACGGAGCGCCTTCAACTTCTTGTACTCCCGCCTGTCATAACGCTGATTGGTGAGATTGAACTCGCGGCGCGTCTCATCGAGGAGGTTCTGGCTGACCTCCAGCCGCTGCTCCCAGAACTGGCGCCGATCCTGCCAGTACTGCTTGTCGTGCCCGTGGTTGTCGACGTCACCCCCCGTTTCCGCGACGGCTTCCTGGAGGGGCGTGAGGGCGGGTTCGTCTTCCTCCCCGTTCCCGGCCGTCGATTTCCCGGCCTCGTCCTCCGGGGCAGGGGATACCACCGGGGGTGCCGGCGCCGTCTCTCCGGGCGGCTGGCCTTCAACGGCCTCCTCCGTCAGCCGGGCTGCATCCCTGCGCCGGGCCTCCGTGGCGGCCGCCCGGTGGGCATCGGGCACCTGGCCCGGATCGTCGGTGAAGTGAGCGGTGCCCGCGTCATCGACCCATTGGTAGACGCCCGCCGACGCCGTCACGGGCGTAGAGGCGATAAGAAGCAGCACCAGGGCCGCCCCTGCCGGGAAGAAATTTCGAAGGAGGGTTCTCGGTAGCATCGCGATCCCCTATTCGACGCGTGCCGCGACGAAGCGCTCGATGAGCCGGGCGGTGTCAAGGTCTATCTTGGTGAACTTGACGCCGAAGCCCTCTGCCGTTTTCGGCTGCTGCTCGGAAGTGTTCCAGACCACTTCCCCCTCAACCTCGATCGGTGAATCCAGCCCCGGAAGATCGATGCGAAGATGAAGCGGCGTTCCCTCGGCCGGCGGCTTTTCCGAAAGGATGAAAACGCCGCCAACCGAAACGTTGGCCGTGACGCTCGGCTCCCCGGCCCCGTCGCCGGGCGTGTAATGAACCTTGGCCGACATCGCGAGGCGATCGGAGACGCGGACCGTGAGTGAGAGGGTTTGCTCGACGGAGGAGAGAAAGGCTCTCCGGTTGACGGGTTTCGTGAGGAAATCGTCGCATCCGGCCTCGAGGCAGCGTTCACGGTCCTGTTCCCGCCCGTGAGTGGTGACCATGATGACCTTCACCCCCTTCAGGATCGGGTCGGCCTTGATGCGCCGGCAGCACTCGAAGCCGTCCATTCCCGGCATGTTGCAATCGAGCAGGATGAGATGGGGGCGCACCCGGAGCGCCTTCTCCAGCGCCTCGGTGCCCGAGGCGGCGGTGAAGATCTCGTAGGCGCTCCTCTGGAGAAAGGTGCGTTCCAGCTCCCTGAAGACCCGGACGTCGTCAACGAGAAGAATCCGGACGGGTTGCTGACTCATCGATCCGAATCCGCCACGGCGAGGCGCGCGGCTCTGGCGCCGGGCTGGTTCTTGTCCGGTCGCTCGACCAGCTTCAGGAAGTCGAGGGGGGATTTGACTTCCCACTTCTTCTCGGTTTCAGACCAGACCCAGTTCTGGGTCGCGCGGACCTTCTTTTCGGTCACGGAGGGGAGCAGGTAGTAGTGATACAGCACGATCGTCTCCGCGAACTTGGATTCGGGCTCTTCCACGTCGGTGTCCCTGATCTCGAAATCCGTGATCCGGAACTCCTCTTCGATCTCCTGGAACTTGTTCTTGAACTCCGCCTGGTCTTCCTCCGTCACGAAGTCGCTCGCGCGTTCCCACTCCTGCCAGCGGATGAACTTGTTGAAGTCCGCCACGGCGGTGTGCAGCTGCTTGACCCGGGCAGAGGTCGAATACTTGGCGAAGGAGCCCTCGCAGGCAGGGAACAGAGCGATCGCCAGGGCGAGCAGGAAGAGGCCCGCCCGGCGCGGTGCACGTGAAGGGCGCTGCGTTGCGAAGGGCGTCTCCGCAGTGGGCGCCGAAATCGTTGTTCGCGCGATCATTGGAATTCTCCCCGACGGTGGCCTCCGGAGCCGCCGGCGGCGGCTCGAAAGGCCTTCCTTGAAAGGTCACGACTGTCCAGGTCACGATTGTTTGGGTCACGACGGGGCGC